>NZ_JBGWAB010000051.1:0-50900 GCF_041862025.1 Streptomyces sp. AB3(2024) | reverse complement strand
ATGCGGGTATCCGAGGACGTGGAGGTCTCGGGCATCGACCAGAGCGAGCACGCCGAGACCGCCTACGACTTCAGCGGGGCCGGCGGCGGGATCTCCTCCTGCCCCCGGTCACCACCCGGCGGGGCCGCGCGGCCCCGGCGGACTCAGTGGAAGGCGTGCTCCGGCTGCGGGAACGTTCCGCCGACCACGTCCTCGGCGAAGGCCTTCGCCGCGTCCGTCATCGTGCTCCGCAGGTTCGCGTACTGCTTCACGAACTTCGGCATCTTCCCGCCGGTCAGGCCCATCATGTCGGTCCACACCAGCACCTGCGCGTCGCACTCCGACCCGGCGCCGATGCCGACGGTCGGGATGTGCAGGGACCGGGTGACCTCGGCGGCCAGCTCGGCCGGGACCAGCTCCAGGACCACCGCGAACGCGCCCGCGTCCTGCGCGGCCTTGGCGTCGCGCAGCAGCTGGTGCGCGGCCTCGTCGCTGCGGCCCTGCACCCGGTAGCCCATGGCGTTCACGGACTGAGGGGTCAGGCCCAGGTGGGACATGACGGGGATGCCGGACTGCACGATCAGCTCGGTCTGGGCCAGCGACCGCTCGCCGCCCTCCAGCTTGACCGCGCCGACCCCGGCCTCCTTGACCAGCCGGGTCGCGCTGCGCAGGGCCTGCACGGCGCCTTCCTGGTACGAGCCGAAGGGCAGGTCGCCGACGATCAGGGCCCGGCTGGTGCCCCGTACGACGGCTGCCGACAGCAGGGTCATCTCGTCCATGGTCACGGGGACGGTGGTCTCGTAGCCGAGGTGACAGTTGCCCATCGAGTCCCCGACGAGCATCACGGGGATGCCGGCCTCGTCGAAGACGGACGCCGTCATGGCGTCGTAGGCGGTGAGCATGGGCCACTTCTCGCCGCGCTCCTTGGCGAGGGCGAGGTCGCGGACGGTGATGCGCCGGGTGCCCGCACCTCCGTACAAGGTGGGGGAGGCGGCTTCGCGGGCAGGCGAAACGGCGTGCGTCATTGCAACTGCTCCTTGTGTCATCTCGAGGCGCCCTCACGGCGTCCCCGGACTCACCCACCATGGTGGCACCCCCGGCGCCGTGCGCGGAAGTGGCCGGGTTCCGACGCGCTGACCCGTACGTCACACTCCCGGCCCGCCTCCGGGCGCGCACGAGCCAATGTGCGCGTTTCGTGACAAGCGGAACCCTTGCCGCACGGCCGTTCGTCCTCCCGGTCGTACGGCCGCGAGGACGGCACGGAAGGCTCCGTACATCGCCTAGGGTCAAGGGGCGGAGACGGAGCGCGAGCACGGCAGCGAGGACATGGCATGGCACAGGCGTACATGACGGAGACGGGGAACGGCGCAGAGCCCGGACCCTCCGGATCCCGTCTCCGACGCCGACTGGCCGAACTGCGCCACGACCGGGGCATCTGGCGGCGCGGCCTCGTCACGGCAGCCCTCGCCGCGCTGGTCTCCCTGATCATGATCTTCCACGCGGAGCTGCCCAACGACATCGGAAACCTCGGCAGCCTCACCGAGACCTTCCTGCCCTGGCTGGGTCTGGCCGTGCCGCTGCTGCTGGTCGCCGCCGTGGTCCGCAAGTCCGCGACCGCGCTGATCGCGATACTGCTGACCACCGCGGTGTGGGTGAACCTCTTCGGCGGGCTGATCACCGACAAGTCGGGCGGCGGCGGCAACCTCATGGTCGCCACCCACAACGTCGACGCCGACAACCCCGACCCGCGCGGCACCGCGCGGTCCGTCGCCAAGTCCGGGGCGGACGTGCTGGCCCTGACCGAGCTCACGGGCGACGCCGTCCCGGTCTACGAGAAGGCCCTGGCGGACACGTACAAGTACCACGCGGTCGAGGGCACCGTGGGCGTGTGGAGCAAGTACCCGCTGACCTCCAGCAAGCCCGTCGACATCCGCCTCGGCTGGACCCGCGCCATGCGCACCACCGCGGCCACCCCCTTCGGCGAGGTCGGCGTCTACGTCGCCCACCTGCCGTCGGTGCGCGTCAAGCTCAACGCCGGGTTCACGGCCAACCAGCGCGACAACAGCGCCGACGCGCTGGGCGCGGCCCTCGCCTCGGAGGGGCTGAAGAAGGTCGTCCTGCTCGGCGACCTCAACGGCACCATGAACGACCGCTCCCTGTCCGAGGTCACCTCGCAGATGCGCTCCACCCAGGGCGCGGCCGGCCACGGCTTCGGCTTCAGCTGGCCCGCGCAGTTCCCGATGGCCCGGATCGACCAGATCATGGTGCGCGGCATCAAGCCGGAGGCCTCCTGGACCCTGCCCCGCACCGGCAGCGACCACCTCCCGGTGGCGGCCCGGCTGACCGTCCGGCCGTAGCCCGCCGCTTGTTCGTGCCGAGGGCCCCGGCAGCTCCTGGGAGGAGCGGCCGGGGCCCTCGGCGTACGTACGGGCGCAGGAGCTACGCGTGCTCGCGCCAGCCGTTGGTGATGGGCAGGCGGCGGTCCTTGCCGAAGCCCTTCGCCGAGATCTTGGTGCCCGGCGGGTACTGGCGGCGCTTGTACTCCGCCGTGTCCACCATGCGCAGGGTCTTGGCGACCAGCTCGCGGTCGAACCCGGCCGCGACGATCTCCTCCAGGCCCCGGTCGCGGTCCACGTACAGCTCCAGGATCGCGTCGAGCACCGGGTAGTCCGGCAGGGAGTCCGTGTCGACCTGCCCCGGGCGCAGCTCGGCGCTCGGCGGCTTCACGATCGAGTTCTCCGGGATCGGCGGGGTCTCGCCGCGCTCGGCGGCCGCCCGGTTGCGGTACTCGGCGAGCCGGAAGATGTCCGTCTTGTAGACGTCCTTGATCGGGCCGTAGGCGCCGACCGAGTCCCCGTAGAGGGTGGAGTAGCCGACGGCCAGCTCGGACTTGTTGCCCGGGGCCAGCACGATGTGGCCCTCCTGGTTGGAGACCGCCATCAGCATGGTGCCGCGCAGCCGGGACTGGAGGTTCTCCTCGGCGAGGCCGGTGAGGCCCAGCGAGCCCATGTACGCGTCGAACATCGGCTCGATCGGGACGGTCCGGAAGTTCAGGCCGGTCCGCTCGGCCAGGTCGGCCGCGTCGCCCTTGGAATGGTCCGAGGAGTACTTCGAGGGCATCGAGATGCCGTACACGTTCTGCGCGCCGATCGCGTCGCAGGCGATGGCCGCGACGAGGGCGGAGTCGATGCCGCCGGAGAGGCCGATCAGGACGGAGCGGAAACCGTTCTTCTTGACGTACGCGCGCAGGCCCACGACGAGCGCGTCGTAGATCTCCTCGTCGTCGTCCAGGCGGTCGGCGTAGCCGCCGGCCACCACCGCCTCGGACGGGGCCGCCGGCTCCTCGGAGAGGATCACGCGGTCGATGCGCAGGCCGTCGTCGACGACGCCCTCCGGGGCGTCGGACCGCGCGGCCGGCAGGTCGAGGTCGACGAGGACGCAGCCCTCGGAGAACTGCGGGGCGCGGGCGATGACCTCGCCGTCGGCGTCCACGACGATCGAGTCGCCGTCGAAGACCAGCTCGTCCTGGCCGCCGATCATCGCCAGGTACGCCAGGGTGCAGCCGGCCTCCTGGGCGCGCTTGCGCACCAGTTCGAGGCGCAGGTCGTCCTTGTTGCGCTCGTACGGGGAGGCGTTGATCGAGACCAGCAGGCCGGCTCCGGCGGAGCGGGTGGCGGGCACCCGGCCGCCCTCCTGCCAGAGGTCCTCGCAGATGGCCAGCGCCACGTCGACGCCGTGCACCCGGATGACCGGCTGGGTGTCGCCCGGCACGAAGTAGCGGAACTCGTCGAAGACGCCGTAGTTGGGCAGGTGGTGCTTGGCGAAGCGCAGGACGACCTCGCCCCGGTGCAGTACGGCGGCCGCGTTCTCCGGGGAGCCGGCGGGCCGGCCCAGGCGGGGCGCGGCCTTCTCGGTGCGGTCGAGGTACCCGACGACGACCGGCAGCTCGCCGAGACCCTCCTCGGCGAGCCGTCGCGCGAGGTCGCGCAGCGCGGCGCGGGAGGCCTCGACGAAGGACCCGCGCAGGGCGAGGTCCTCGACGGGGTACCCGGTCAGCACCATCTCCGGGAACGCCACCAGATGGGCGCCCTGCTCGGCGGAGTGCCGGGTCCAGTGGACGACCGAGTCGGCGTTCGCGGCGATGTTGCCGACGTGCGAGTCGATCTGATTCAGAGCGAGGCGTAGTTGAGGCACGGGGCCCAGTGTAATCGTCTTTCTGACGCGATGTCCTGGGCCCCCGTTCTTTCAAGGGGTCGGATGCGTCACCCGACGGGCCCGGTGAACTTCGCGTCGGGCATCAGGAGGCCGGGGGAGAGCCCGGCGCTGACGCTGCGCGTGCCCTCGGGAACCTCGAACGCGGCGGTGCCGGTGGCGGACTCGCCCGGCTGGATCGTCCCCTGGATCCGCTTGGGCAGCCGGCCGTCGAAGACGAGCCTGCCCTCGGCGCCCTTGTCGTCCGTGAGGCTGGGCATGGCGTAGATGACGTCGTGGGGCCGCTTCGAGGTGTTGGTGATGGTGAAGGACACCTCCACCGCGTTGCCGACCGGCAGGTACTTGTTCGAGCTGACGTACTGCTTCGGGACGGAGAGGCTCACCTTGATCCCGTTCGGGTACGTGAACGTCTGGCCGAACGCGATCGGCGTGCTGATGCCGGGTCCCGTGGAGGGCATGTCGGGCGGCAGGGTGAAGCCGGACGGGGAGGGCAGGGCGTCCGGGGACGCGTCCGGGTCGTACCCGGGGTCGTCGTACCAGTCCGTGCCCCGGTGCTGGTCGACGCGGTCCAGCGACCTGCCGATGATGGCCGTGGTGAAGAGGAACCCGCCGACGGTGGCGGCGAGGCCCAGCACGCCGAGGGCGATGCCGACGATGGACATCACCTTGCGCGGGGCGCCGCGGCCCGCGCGCACCAGGCCGGCGATGGAGATGCCGATGCCGGTGAGGGCGAGGCCGGCGCCGGCCCAGAACACGAAGGGGACGAGGCCCACCCCGATGGAGAGGGCGGAGAGGACGAGACCCGCCACGGCCTGGCCGTTGGAGGGCGCGGCGGGTGCGACGGGATAGCCGGTGACGCCGTGGCCGTGGCCGTAGCCCGGGTGGCCGTAGCCGGGGTGGCCGGGGCCGGGGAACCCAGGCCGGCCGGGCCCTCCGTAGCCGGGCGCCCCGTACGCGGGGCCCCCATAGCCGGGGTGCCCGCCGGGGGGCGGCGGGGCCCAGGCGTTGGCCGGAGCACCGTACGCCCCCGCGTCGGGCGCGGAAGGGGCGGCCGGGACGGGGCTGACCGGCGCGAACGCCGACGGGGCGGGCGCGGGCTGCGGGGCGCCGGGGACCGGGGTCGCCCAGGGATCCGTGGGCGCGGCGGGAGGCGGGGTCCGCGGCGGGGCGGGCTGCGGCGACGGGGCCGCAGCCGCGGGGGCGGAGGCCGTGGGGGCGGGGGCCGCCTTCTCCAGGGAGGGCTTGGCCGCTTCCGGGGTGGCGGGGGTCTTTTCCAGGGAGGGCTCGGGGGCCTCCGGGTTGGCCGGGGCCTTTGCCAGGGAGGGCTTCGGGGCCTCGGGGGTGGCCGGGGCCTTCTCCGGGGGCGGCTCGGTCGCCTCGGGGGCCGGGGTCGTCCCGGGCGTCGCCGGAGCCGGGGCCTTCGCCAGGGACGGCCCCGGCGGCGGTATCGGCGTTCCCTCGGGCTCGGTCGGGCTGTCGGGCGGGTTCGGGGGTGTGCTCATGCCTGGCGGAGTCCCTCGGAAGTGCGGTGTGCGGTGTACGGCGTACAGGGGCCTGCGCCAGCCTGCCACGCGCTCCGCCCGCCTCCAACCGGATACCCCGTCCGGCCCCGGACCCCGGGGGAAATCGACCGGACCGCCGCGATCGGGCCGGGCGCCCGGGGAACGCTCCCGTACCCCGGCACGTTTCCCGGTCGGGGAGTCCGGCGGTCCCGCGAGGAGTCCCCGCGTCCACCCCGGATCTGCTGAGGACCACGCACACTATGCGCATGAATGCCCCCGAAGGTGCCGGAAGTGCCGGTCGAGGCAAGGGCACCGGCGGAGGCGGCGCCCGGGCCGTCGCCGTCCTCATCGGACTCGGCGCCGCCGCCTACACCGCCTGGGTGCTCGAAGTCGTCCTCTCCACCGGCGTCAACCCCATCGAGACGTACGTCAGCGAGCTCGCCGCCCAGGACCAGCCGCTCGGCGGCCTCTTCCGGGCCACCGACTTCACCGCCGGCCTCCTCGCCTTCCTCGGCGGCCTCCTCGCCCTGGCGCGCCTGCCGCGGCACCCCGAGTCCCGCGGTCCCTGGGCGGTCGCAGGCTGGGCGGGCATCGCCCTCTTCGGCGCCGCCACCGCCGCCGACGCCTGGCTGCCGCTGAGCTGCCAGCCGACCGTCGATCCCGTGTGCGCGGCCCGCGAGACCGCCGGTCTCGTCCCGGCCACCCACCAGGCGCACGCCGTCAGCAGCAGCCTCGCCATGACCGGCGCCCTCGTCGGGATAGTGGCCCTCACCGTCGCCGCCCGCCGTTACGGCCGCCTCGCGCCGCTCGCCCGCTTCGGCCCCGCCCTCGTGGCCCTGGAACTCCTCGCCACCGTCTGGACCCTGACCGCCATCGCCCTGTTCAGCGCCGGGCACGGCACGTGGGCGCTCGGCGCGGGCCAGCGGCTGCAGGTGCTGCTGGTGGCGATCTGGCTCGGCGTGCTGGCCCACTCCGTGCACCGCGAGGGCCGCACGTGACGCGAGGGCCGCAGGGGACGCGAGGACCGCGGGGGACGCGAGGACCGCGGGGGACGCGAGGACCGCAGGGGACGCGAGGACCGCAGGGGACCGGGACGGCCACCGGTACCGGGACGGCCCTCGGCGCCGGGACGGCGACCGGCACCTTCGTCCGGGTCGACGGGATCCCCCTGCACGTGGTCGTCGAGGGCCGCGGACCCGTCGTGGTGCTCAGCGCCGGGCTCGCCCTGGCCTGGTTCGACTGGGACCCCGTCGCCGCGATGCTCGCCGCCCGGGGCCGCACCGTGGTCCGCTTCGACCGCCCCGGCCACGGGCTCAGCGCCCCGGCGCCCGGCCCCGCGGGCGCCGCCGACGAGGCCCACCGGATCGCCGCCCTGCTGGACGCGCTCGGTCTGACCGGCCCCGTCACCGTCGCCGGGCACTCCCTCGCCGGGTTCCACGCCGAGGCCTTCGCCCGCCTGCACCCCGGCCGTACCGCCGGGCTGGTCCTCGTCGACTCCAGCGTCGAGGAGAGCCCCCGTACGAGGCTGCCCGCAGCCTGGCGCACCGGCGCCGCCCGTGCCCTCGGCCGGGCCGTGACCGCCGCCGGGATCCCGGCCGCGCTCGGACCCGCGGTCCGGCGCGGCGTCGTACGGGCCGGCCGGGCGGGCGGGGCCGCGGACCCGGCCGCGCGGGACCTCGTACGCCGCTGCTACCGCACCGGCCGCGTCTGGCGCGGCGCGCTGCTGGAGAACGCCCGCTACCCCGACACCGCCGCCGAGCTGCTCGCCCTGCGCGCGGACCACCCGCTGGCCGCGCCCGCCACCGTCCTCGCCGGCCACGACGGCACCACCGGCCGCGCGGCCCTGCGCTGGCTCGCCCGCCAGGCGGACCTCGCCGACCGGATCGGCGCCCGGTTCGAGGTGGCGCAGCCCTCGGGCCACCTGGTCATGCTGGACCGCCCGGACCACGTGGCCCGGACGCTCCGGCACGCGGCGGACCCGCCGGCCCCGTCGGACCCGACGACCCCGATGGACCCGCCGGCCCCGACGGCCCCCGCGGACTGACCCGCGCGTACGCCGTTCACCCGCGCGGGGCCGCCCCGCGCTGCTTGAGCATGTCCGCCATCAGGGTGAGTTCCGACTGCTGCGCCGCGACCATGCCCTGGGCCAGCGCCCGCTCGGCGGGCGTCCGGCACTGCGCCGCGCAGCCCTGGGCCATCGCGACGCCTCCCTTGTGGTGGTCGGTCATCAGCTGGAGGTAGAGCACCTCCGCGTCCCGGCCGTTCGCCGCGCCGAGCCGGTCCAGCTCCTCCTTGGTCGCCATGCCGGGCATCAGCGCCCCGGGCTTGGTCGCGTGCCCCATGTGCCCCGCGTGCTCGCCGCCCTCCTCGGAGGCCGACATCCAGGACATCGGCGGCTCGTCGGCCAGCACCTTCGGCAGCCCCCACAGGTCCAGCCAGCCCAGCAGCATGCCGCGCTGGTTGGCCTGGGTGTTGGCGATGTCGTAGGCGAGGCTGCGCACCGGCTCGTCCTGGGTGCGGTCGCGGACGATGAAGGACATCTCCACCGCCTGCTGGTGGTGCACCGCCATGTCCCGGGCGAAACCGGCGTCCGGGGAGTAGAGCGCCGGAGTGGAGGAGGGGCCGGGGGAACCGCCCGAGCCGCCGTTCGCGGTGGCGACCGTGGCCCCCACCGCGAACAGCACCGCGAGGACGACGGCCGCTCCCGCGGCCCAGTACGTACGGGTCACTTGTCGGCCAGCCCGTTGGTGCAGGCGGCGCCCGGCTCGGGCGTCTGCGGGCCCTGCACGTACTTGGTGAAGAACTGCGCCACACGGGGGTCGTCGGCCTTGTCCACCGTCAGCTGCTTGCCCCACGCGCTCAGCATGATCGTCCCGGCCTGCTCCTTGTCCGGGCTCATCAGCGTGTACGGGGTCTTGCCCACCTTCCCGGCGAGCGCCTCGACGTCGCCCGCGGCGGCCTTCTCGTTGTACGTCACCCACACCGCGCCGTGCTCCAGCGAGTGCACGGCGTTGACCTCGGGGATCGGGTTCTTGTAGACGTCGCCGTTGCAGTTCATCCAGCGGGGGTTGTGGTCACCGCCGACCGGCGGGTTCATCTCGTACTTGACCGGGGTCTCGACGTGGTTGCGGCCGAGCTTCTTCACGTCCCACTCGCGCTCGCCGCTCACGGGTGCCTTGCGCGCGGCGACCGCGTCCTTGTCCTTCTGCTTCTGCTCGATCAGCAGCCACGACCCGAAGCCGACGAGTCCGGCGACGATCACCGTGGAGATGCCGATGGCGAGGAACTTGTTGCGCCGGTCGCGTGCTTTCTCGGCGCGCCGCATCTCGGCTATGCGGTTCTGGCGGGAGGTGTTGTCCGACGTCCTGCTGGCCATGTGCCCTGGTTCCTTCTGCTGAGGGGGGTGTCGTGGTGGAGCCGTGGGTGCGCCCGGGGCGCCGCGGCGCTCACGTTCGCAGCACTTGCAGGGAGTACGGGCCGGGCGCGCGCGCCAGGGTGCCGTCCGGCCGTACCGGCCCGGCCGCGGCGGCCGGGCGGACGGCGGGCGCCACCCGGGTCTGCGGCAGCGCCACGGCGGGCGGCGGGGCGGGCAGCACGGCCGGGGTCACGTGGGCCAGCGGAGAGCAGCCCGGCAGGTCGTACGGGGACACGCAGGCGGCGTGCGCGGCGTGCGCCCCGAAGCCGCCCGGATGCGGCGGGTGCGCGGCGGCCGGCCGTGCGCACAGGAAGGCCACGCAGGCGGCCACGCCGAAGGAGATCAACAGCAGGAGGGCAGCCCGGCGCACGGGTCGCCCGTGGCTCCCGCTCCGCGTGTGCTCCCAGCCCCCCATGGGCGCAGATGGTAATGCTCATGACGGCTCGGTGGTCAGTGCGGGGGTGTCATCGGCTTTCGGGGGTGCGTAATGTGGCGGAAACCACCAATGGCGATACTGGGCGGGCCCGACTGTGCGCCCCCCCTGTCCTTCGGGGCGGTGGTGCACGGATCGTCTGAACTGCGAGGATGAAGGCATGGACAAGCAGCAGGAATTCGTCCTCCGGACGCTGGAGGAGCGGGACATCCGCTTCGTGCGCCTGTGGTTCACCGACGTGCTCGGCTTCCTCAAGTCCGTCGCCGTCGCCCCGGCCGAGCTGGAGCAGGCCTTCGACGAGGGCATCGGCTTCGACGGCTCGGCGATCGAGGGCTTCGCCCGGGTCTACGAATCCGACATGATCGCCAAGCCGGACCCGAGCACATTCCAGATACTGCCGTGGCGCGCCGAGGCCCCCGGGACCGCCCGGATGTTCTGCGACATCCTGATGCCGGACGGATCCCCGTCCTTCGCGGACCCGCGCTTCGTCCTCAAGCGCATCCTGGCCAGGACCTCCGACCTGGGCTTCACCTTCTACACCCACCCGGAGATCGAGTTCTTCCTGCTGAAGGACAAGCCGCTGGACGGCTCCCGCCCGGTGCCGGCGGACAACTCCGGCTACTTCGACCACACTCCGCAGAACGTCGGCATGGACTTCCGCCGCCAGGCGATCACCATGCTCGAATCCATGGGCATCTCGGTCGAGTTCAGCCACCACGAGGGCGCCCCCGGCCAGCAGGAGATCGACCTCCGCTACGCGGACGCGCTCTCCACCGCCGACAACATCATGACGTTCCGCCTGGTCATGAAGCAGGTCGCCCTCGAACAGGGCGTCCAGGCCACCTTCATGCCCAAGCCCTTCTCGGAGTACCCGGGCTCGGGCATGCACACCCACCTGTCCCTCTTCGAGGGCGACCGCAACGCGTTCTACGAGTCGGGTGCGGAGTACCAGCTCTCCAAGGTCGGCCGCTCCTTCATCGCGGGCCTGCTCAAGCACGCGGCGGAGACGGCCGCGGTCACCAACCAGTGGGTCAACTCCTACAAGCGCATCTGGGGCGGCTCCTCCCGCACCGCCGGCTCCGGCGGCGAGGCCCCCTCGTACATCTGCTGGGGCCACAACAACCGCTCGGCACTGATTCGGGTCCCGATGTACAAGCCGGGCAAGACGGGTTCCTCCCGGGTCGAGGTCCGCTCGATTGACTCGGGCGCCAACCCGTACCTCACCTACGCGGTCCTCCTAGCGGCGGGCCTCAAGGGCATCGAGGAGGGCTACGAACTCCCGGCGGGCGCCGACGACGACGTCTGGGCCCTCTCCGACGCCGAACGCCGCGCGATGGGCATCGAACCCCTCCCGCAGAACCTCGGCGAGGCCATTTCCCTGATGGAACGCAGCGAACTGGTCGCCGAGACCCTCGGCGAACACGTCTTCGACTTCTTCCTGCGCAACAAGAAGCAGGAGTGGGAGGAGTACCGCTCGGAGGTCACCGCCTTCGAACTCCGCAAGAACCTGCCCGTCCTGTAGGGCCCCGCTCCACCTCTCCGGGCCGCCGGTCGTCGCCCGGCGGCCCGGAGGCGTGTTCGGGGTGAGTGGGTCAGGGCTTCGCGCAGGTGAAGGTGACCTGGTCGCTGCGGGCCGTGAGGTTCGCGGACGGGACGTGGAGGGTGACGAAGCCGCTCTGGGGGTCGCCGTTCACCGTCGGCGGGAGGTCGACCGCCTTGAAGAGGGAGACGCTCTGGATGCCGGGGTCGAAGTGGGCCTTGCCCGTTTCGATGGGGTCCGAGCTGGAGGCGAAGGTCCAGAAGTAGGGGACGTCGCCCTTGCCCGTGCCGCTGATCTTGCCGTCGAACTCGGCCTTGTTCGGCTTGGAGCAGTCGACCGCGGTGCCCGACTTGCTGAGCGTGGTGACCGAGACCTGGGTGACCTGCACCTTGCCCTGTTTGCCGCCGCCGTGGTCCTGCTTCTGCCGGGGCGGGGTCAGGCAGCCGATGCGGTTGCCTTGGCCGGACCCGGAGCCGGTCTCCTTGAAGCTGACGCTGTACCTGCCGTAGCGGGCGTTGTCCTGCTGGAGGGAACCCTCGGCGCCGATCTGGATGGGCCGGCTGGTGCGCGGGCCGTTGATGGTGACGGACTGGTTCGGCGCGAAGCCCTCCAGGACGAGCGTGTACGAGGTGTCCCCGCCCTCCCCGGTCGCGACCAGTTCGCAGGACGCGGCGGCGGGCGGGGCCGCCGCCGGGGCGGCGAAGGCGGGGGTGACGGCCGAGGAGGCCAGGAGCGGGGCGGCCAGGAACGTGAGGAGGTGGTGCCGGTTCATCGTGCTGCCCTCCGTGCGGAGAAGCCCCCGATGCTCCCTTCAGGATATCGGCGGGCAGGATCGGCGCACCCGCCCGCCGGCAGGTCAGGACGGTGAGGCCGGGGCGACGGCCGGATGCCAGGTCGCGGGGGGTGCGGTCGGGCGGGTCGTCGCGGTGTGGAGCAGGGCGTCCAGGCCCAGGACGGCGGTCGTGGTGGTGCCGGCGGGGCCGAGGAGCGCCGTGGGGGCGCCCGCGTACAGCATCCGGGACTCGGTCCAGGCGGGCGGTCCGCCGAGGGCCGCGGTGGCGACCGTACCGGTGTCGGCGCGGCCGGTCAGGACGCGGCCCGCGGCGGCGACCGCCCCGTAGCCGGCCCGGCCGCCCGATTCGCCGAGGCCCGTGACCTGGGGGGCGCCCGGACCGGCCGTGACCAGGGCGGTCCGTACCACCCCGGAGTCGGGGCGGCGGAAGTAGAGGCGGACGCCCGCGCCGTCGCGGGCCGCCGACAGGGGCACGGTGGTGGCGGGCAGGGCGGTGGGGTGGGGCCCGGTGAGCGGGGCTCCGGGGGAGGGCTGGGTCCAGGCGAGGACCGACTTGGTGGTGGTGGCGTAGACGTGGCGCCGACCGGCCGCGTCGGTGAGGGTCACGGGGTCGCTCTGCAGGTCCTCGCCGCCCAGCTGCTCCCAGTCGCCGAAGGCGCCCGACGGCTGCTGGACCCGGGCGCGCAGGGTGCGGCGGGTGTCGCGGAGGTAGACGGTGAGGCGGCCGCCGGCGTCGGCGACGGCCGCGGGGGCGCTGATGGCGGAGGTGCCGGGCTCGTCTCCCGGCTCGGGGGTGCCGAGTGACTGCCAGGGACCGAAGGGGCCGTCGGGCGCGGACTGGACGGCGTAGACGACCTCGCGCCGGTAGTCGGCCGGCCGGGGTCCGAGGGTGGTGCGGGTGGCGAGGACGGCGACGCGGCCGTCCGGGAGGCGGGCGGCGGCGGCCCCGGGGTCGATGCCGGTGCCCGGCAGCAGCGCGGGCCCGGTCCAGGTCCCGGCCGGGTCCCGGGACCAGAGCGCCATCCGGCCGTCGAGCGCGGCGAAGGCCCACAGGCGGCCCGGGGTGCCCTCGACGAGCCAGGAGGTGGTGTCGGCGCGGGCGTAGCGCAGCGACTGGGCCCAGTTGCGGCCGGTGGGGCTGCCCGCCACCTTGCGGTCCCCGCACCCCGAGGGGCTGCCGCAGTAGTCGGTGCGGTCCTGCCAGGCGTACGTCTTCAGGAAGCCGATCTTGGTTTCGGCGGTCTGCGGGTCCAGGGCGTGGGGGAGGGTGCCGTTGTGGTAGCCGAGGTAGTTCTGGACGGTGAAGCGCGGCCGGTCCGTGACGCGTTCGGCGTAGGCGGCCGTGGCCGCCTGCACGAAGCGGGCGCCGTACATGTGGTCCTGGTGGTCGGTGTACTTGCCGGTGTCCGCGTACCGGTTCGGGGTGGGGTCCTGCATGCGTATCGTCGTCGGCCGGTACCGCTCCAGGATCCCGGCTATCGAGTCGACGACCTGGTCCCTGGTGTACGTGAACGACTGCCGGACCGGGGTGCCGGTGGTGAGCTGGGCGCCGAGCGCCGGTATCCGGCCGTTCCACAGGCCGCGCAGGCTGTCGGGGTTGTCGCCGGCCGGGCTGCGGGCCTCGCGCAGCTGCAGCCAGACGAGGTTGACGCGGGGCCGGGCGACGAGGACGTCCAGTTCCGCCTGTCCGCCGCCCGCGGTCGGTATGACCGTACGGGTCCACGCGCTCGTGCGGTCCCCGGTGGCCATCTGGGCGTACGCCGAGCGGATGCCGTTCTGCCGGGCCTCCGCGTAGCGCGCGCGGTCGGCGGGCTGTTCGGGGTCCCTGGCCTCGCCGCCGTGCGCCTCGTTGCGGCCGTCGGCCTCGCCGGAGGTGAGGTAGACGGTGGTGAGCGGGAGGCCGGCGAGCAGGGACCGGCTGAGGTCGGGGTTCATGAAGAACAGGTCGTCGTCGGGGTGCGCGACGATCTGGACCACCGTGCCGGAGGTGGTGCTGGCGGGGAGGACCGGGGCCCGGCCGGGCCGGTCGTTCTGGGTGGCCTCGGCCGAGGTCTGCCGGCCGGTCGCGATGGAGAGCGCGCCGGAGGCGCCCACGGTGAGCATGGGCACCACGGCCGCGAGGAGGAAGCGGCGGCGGGATACGGGCATCGGTCACGCCTCGAGGTCGTTCCGGACGGGCAGGAAGAACCGCTGTGCAGTCAGTGAGAGGCCAAAACGGGGGAGTTGGTTCACCGATTTCACCGATGACGCGTGCTTTCCGGAAATGACCGGTTGTGATGGTGCGCGGTGCCGGTGCGCGCAAGTGCCCGGATCGTGGACGTGGTTGGCGGGCCCGGAACGCAAACAACACCCCTGAGTGGGGTGTTGGAGGCGATATGCGGCTTATGTGGCGCCAGGTGTCTCCCCGGGCGATTCCCTACGGGGCCGTGCTGCGCGGGCCCACCGGCTGCCACGGCGCCAGGTACGCGTCGGCCTCGTCCGCCGACGAGGTGACGTAGAGGCGCGCGTCGAGCCCGACCACCGCCAGGCTGACCATGTTCTTCCCGGTCATCGTGCTGGACGGCGCGCCGGCGAACATCAGCGGCGAGCGCTGCCACGGCTGTCCGATGCCCACGTCCGAGCCGAGGCGCCCGCCCGCCGTGCGGCCGGCCAGCACGTGCCCGCTCGCCGTCACCGAACCGAAGCCCTGGAGCCCGCCGAGGTCGGTGAGGTTGTTCACCTTCAGGCCGCCTTCGCCCGTCATCAGGGCGGTGCGGACGTTGCCGGACCCGGGCTTGCGGAACCACAGCCGTACCCCGCCCTCGCGCGCCTCGGCCGTCAGCGGGAGCGTGGTGTCGGGCAGTCCGGTGTGGGTGGCCGGGCCGAGCGGTGCGCCCGGTTCCGGCTGCGCCCAGCCGATCACCGTCTTGGTGGTGGCGGCGAACACCATCCGGCGCCCGGCCCCGTCGGTCGCGGTGGCCGGGGTGCCGTGCAGGTCGCTCCCGCCGTGGTCCTCCCACGGGCCCCAGCTCCCGTCGGCCCGCTGGACGCGGCCCCGCAGACCGGAGGCGCCGTCGCGGACGTAGACGGCCGCGAGTCCGGTGCCGTCGACGGACACGGCGGGGGCACTGATGTCGGAGGTCCAGGTGTCGTCGGCGGCCTCGGGGGTGCCGAGGGACTGCCATTCCCCGAACTCCTCGGAGCCGGGGTCCCGCTGGACGGCGTAGACGACCTCGCGCCGGTAGTCGGCGGGCCGGGGGCCGAAGGTGGTGCGGGCGCCGAAGGCGGCTATCCGGCCGTCCGGCAGGGTGACGGTGGAGATCCCCTGGTCCATGCCGGTGCCCGGGAGCAGGCGGGGGCCGCTCCAGCTGCCGATCAGGCCGGTGCGGTGCCAGAGGGCGACCTGGCCGTCGAGCACCTTGAAGGCCCACAGGCCGTGGTCCCGGTCGGAGGTCAGCCAGGAGGTGCTGGTGTCGCGGGCGTAGTTGATGGAGTCCGTCCAGCGGTTGCCGGAGGGGTGGTCGGCGACCTTGAGGTCACCGCAGCCTGCCTCGCTGCCGCAGTGGTTCTGCCGGTCGAGCCAGGCGTAGGTGTCCAGGATGTCCAGCTTCTCCTTGGCCTCGCCGGGGTCCAGGGCGATGGGCAGGGAGCTGTTGAAGTAGCCGACGTAGTTCTGCACGGCGAAGTGCGGGCGGTCCGTGACCTCCCGCGCGTAGGCCTCGGCGGCCATCTGTACGAACCGGGCGCCGTAGAAGTGGTCCTGGTGGTCGGTGTACCGCTTGGTGTCGGGGAAACGGCCGGGGGTCGGGTCCTGCATCCGGATCGTAGTGGGCCGGTAGGTCTCCAGGACGCCCTCGATCGTCCGGACGACCTGCTCCTTCGTGTACGTGAACCGCTGCTTGACCGGGGTGCCGGAGGCGAGCATCGACTCCAGGTGCGCAACCCTGCCGTCCCACAGGCCGTGGAGGCTGTCGGGGGCGTCGCCGTATACGTTGCCCGCCTCGCGCATCTGCAGCCAGACGAGGCTGACCTCGGGCTTGGCCTCCAGGAGGTCGACCTCGGCGTGGCCGCCGCCCTTGGTCGCCACGACGGTGCGCTTCCAGGGGCTGCTGCGGTCGCCGGTGGCCATCTTGGCGTAGGCGGCGCGGATGCCGTTCTGCCGGGCCTCGGCGTAGGCGGGCTTGTTGGGCACGGTGGAGGCCTGCTTGGCGGCGCCCGCGTTGATGCCGTCGGCCTCGCCGGAGGTGAGGTAGACGGAGGTCACGGGGTGGCCGGCGGCTATGGAGTACCGCAGGTCCGGGTTCATGAAGTACAGGTCGTCGTCGGGGTGCGCGACGATCTGCAGCACCCGGCCCGGGTCGGGGCTGCCGGCCGTGGTGGCGGTGGTCAGCCGGGAGTCGGCGCCGGTGGGCGCGTCGAGCGCGGCGTAGGCCTCGTTGCCGCGGAGCGCGAGCATGCCGACGGCCGCGGCGGCCGCGCAGGCGGCCACGGCCTTGACGATCCGGGCCCGGTGGAGTGCGGGGTGCGCGGGCCGGTGGTGGGCGGGCCGCCCGGAGAGGTGCGGGTACGCGGACGGGCCCGGCCCGGTGGCCTGACGGGGGACCCCGGGACGGCCGGAACCGCCGTGGGGTCCGTTCGCGTCGGAGGGTGCGGTGGTCGGTTCCGGTTCGCGGCGCGGTGCCGTCGCGGTCGAGGGCGACTGGGGGACGGGCACGGCGGGCCGGCGCGGGGCCGGGACGGAAGGCGGCGTCGGGGCGGAGAACGGACGTCCTTCGGACATGGAGCTCCTCGCAACCGGTCGGACGGGGACCGGGCCCCTGACGCATAGATCTAAAAGTAACCAGAAAATCTGATAATCCGCCTCATGATATTCGCCACGACACGCCGGTGAGTCGAACGCTGCTCCGGCTAGGCTCGCCCCAGGCCGGCCACCACCACCGGCAGCGCCGGCCGACCACCGGCGGCGACGCACTCGGGAGGCGGCGGGATGACAGTCCCGGGACGCAGGAGCAGCACCTTCATCCGACTGCTGCGCAGCGGGTTCACCGACCCGTCCGCCGCGGCCCGGCTCCTCGACGCCGACGCGCTGGCCGCCGTACGCACCGACCCGGTGCTCCTCGACGCCCTCGGCGCCACCGCCGACCCCGACCTCGCCCTCCTCGGCCTCGTCCGGCTCGCCGAGGCCCAGCCGGCCGAGCAGCTGCCCGTGCTCCTCGACACCCTGGTCAGCGCCAAACCCCTGCGCGACCGCCTCCTCGGCGTCCTCGGCGCCTCCGAGGCCCTCGCCGACCACCTCGCCCGCCACCCCCGCGACTGGCAGGCCCTGGTCACCTACGAGGCCGCCGACCTGCACCCCGGCCTCGCCGAGTTCGAGCAGGGCCTCGCCGACGCCCACGACCCCGTCGCGCTGCGCGTCGCCTACCGCCGCTGCCTCCTGTCCATCGCCGCCCGCGACGTCTGCGGCACCACCGATGTCGCCCAGGCCGCCGCCGAACTCGCCGACCTCGCCACCGCCACCCTCCGCGCCGCCCTGCGCATCGCCACGGCCGCCGCCCCCGAGGACGCGCGCCAGTGCCGGCTCGCCGTCATCGCCATGGGCAAGTGCGGCGGCAACGAACTCAACTACGTCTCCGACGTCGACGTGATCTTCGTCGGGGAGGCCGCCGACGGCACCGACGAGGGCAAGGGCATCCAGGCCGCCACCCGCCTCGCCTCCCACCTCATGCGGATCTGCTCCGAGACCACCGTCGAGGGCACCATCTGGCCCGTCGACGCCAACCTCCGCCCCGAGGGCCGCAACGGCCCCCTGGTCCGCACCCTCTCCTCACACCTCGCCTACTATCAGCGCTGGGCCAAGACCTGGGAGTTCCAGGCCCTGCTCAAGGCCCGCGCCGTCGCCGGCGACGAGGCGCTCG
Source organism: Streptomyces sp. AB3(2024) (assembly GCF_041862025.1). Taxonomy (NCBI): domain Bacteria; kingdom Bacillati; phylum Actinomycetota; class Actinomycetes; order Kitasatosporales; family Streptomycetaceae; genus Streptomyces; species Streptomyces sp. AB3(2024). The sequence goes on along the minus strand of NZ_JBGWAB010000051.1, from coordinate 33,132 downwards.
GCGCCGAGTACATCGCGGCCATAACGCCCCTGGTCTGGCAGGCCGCCGAACGCGAGAACTTCGTCGCCGACGTCCAGAAGATGCGCCGCCGCGTCGTCGACAACATCCCGGCCGCCCAGATCGACCGGGAGCTCAAACTCGGACCCGGCGGGCTGCGCGACGTCGAGTTCGCCGTCCAGCTGCTCCAGCTCGTGCACGGCCGCAGCGACGCCACCCTGCGCTCCGGCACCACCCTCGACGCCCTCCACGCCCTGGCCGCCGGCGGCTACGTCGGCCGCGCCGACGCCGCCCAGCTCAACGACGCGTACCGCTTCCTGCGCTCCATGGAACACCGCATCCAGCTCTACCGGCTGCGCCGCACCCACCTCGTCCCCGAGGACGAGGCCGACCTGCGCCGCCTCGGCCGCTCCCTCGGCCTGCGCACCGAACCCGTCGCCGAACTCAACAAGGCCTGGCGCCGGCACGCCTCCGCCGTCCGCCGCCTCCACGAGAAGCTCTTCTACCGGCCCCTGCTCGACGCCGTCGCCCAGCTCGCCCCCGGCGAGACCAGGCTCTCCCCCCGCGCCGCCGGCCAGCGCCTCGAAGCCCTCGGCTACGCCGACCCGGCCTCCGCCCTGCGCCACCTCGAAGCCCTCGCCTCCGGCGTCAGCCGCAAGGCCGCGATCCAGCGCACCCTGCTGCCCGTCATGCTCGGCTGGTTCGCCGACTCCGCCGACCCGGACGCCGGGCTGCTCAACTTCCGCAAGGTCTCCGACGCCCTCGGCAAGACCCCCTGGTACCTGCGCCTGCTGCGCGACGAGGGCGCCGCCGCCGAGAACCTGGCCCGCGTACTGTCCGCCGGACGCCTCGCCCCCGACCTCCTCATGCGCGCCCCCGAGGCCGTCGCCCTGCTCGGCGACGCCGGAGGCCTGGAACCGCGGACCCACGAGGCCCTCGAACAGGAGGTGCTCGCCGCCGTCGGCCGTGCCGAAAGCGGCGAGGCCGCCGTCACCGCCACCCGCGGGGTCCGCCGCCGCGAACTCTTCCGCACCACCGCCGCCGACATCATCGCCTCCTACGGCACCGAGGACAGCCCCGCCGAGGAAAACCCCGGAGCCCTCGTCGACCGGGTCGGCGACGCCGTCTCCGACCTCACCGCCGCCACCGTCGCCGGCGCCCTGCGCGCCGCCGTCCGCGACCACTGGGGCGAGACCCTCCCCACCCGCTTCGCCATCATCGGCGTCGGCCGCTTCGGCGGACACGAACTCGGCTACGGCTCCGACGCCGACGTCCTGTTCGTCCACGAACCCCGCGAGGGCGTCGACGAACAGGAAGCCGCCAAGGCCGCCCAGACCGTCATCGCCGAGATGCGCCGCCTCCTGCAGCTCCCCACCGCGGACCCGCCGCTGCTCATCGACGCCGACCTGCGCCCCGAGGGCCGCTCCGGCCCCCTCGTGCGCACCCTGTCCTCTTACGCGGCCTACTACCGCCGCTGGTCCATGACCTGGGAGAGCCAGGCCCTGCTGCGCGCCGAGCCGGTCGCGGGCGACGACGACCTCGGCCGCCGCTTCATCGAGCTGATCGACCCCCTGCGCTACCCCGTCGAGGGCCTCGGCGAGGATGCCGTGCGCGAGATCCGCCGGCTCAAGGCCCGGATGGAATCGGAACGGCTGCCGCGCGGAGCCGACCCGACCCTGCACACCAAACTCGGCCGCGGCGGCCTCAGCGACGTCGAGTGGACCGTCCAGCTGATCCAGATGCGGCACGCCTGGGCCGAACCGGGCCTGCGCACCACCCGCACCCGCCAGGCCCTGGCCGCCGCCCACGCCGCCGGGCTGATCCCGACCGAGGAGGCGCAGGTCCTCGACGAGGCCTGGGTGCTCGCCACCCGGGTCCGCAACGCCGTCATGCTGGTCCGCGGCCGGGCCGGGGACACCTTCCCCGCCGACGCCCGCGAACTGGCGGCGGTCGGCCGCTACCTCGGCTACCCGGAGGGCAGGGTCGGCGAGATGCTCGACGACTACCGCCGCACCACGCGGCGCGCCCGCGCGGTGGTGGACGAGCTCTTCTACGGGGCGTAGTGCCCCAGCTGTCGATCTTCAGGGGCTAATGCACCGGAGGATAGTAGGGCTCGGGCTGCGGCTGGTTCTGACAGGAGTTGGCGTTCCATTCGCGTTGATAGGACCTGTCGTATCCGATCTTGTAGCCGCGGTCCCGGGCGCGCTGCGCATCGTCGGGATTGGGCCACCACAACGGGTAGTTCTTCTGGAGGCACTGCCGGCCGTCGTTCGCCCCACTGGCTTCGCCCTGCCTCAGCCCCTGGCAGTAGGATATGGAGTTCTGATTCGTGGAAAGACGTCCCGTGCCGTAGTCCCAGACCGTGCCGTCCAGTCTGCAGAGTGCCGTGTTCGGCACGATGGAGACCTGGCCGGTCGGGGATTCCGCTGCGACAGCGCCCGGCGCGAGGCAAAGCGGGGCCGAGAGCGCAAGTCCTGCCAAGGCAAGCAGTGGCGAGTAACGCATGACTCTCCTCCATCACGTCCTTTGGCGCGCCTCCACATCCAGTTCACTCCTGCGGGTGGGGCCCCGCCACTCGGCTTGACGCAGGATTCGGCCCGAGTCGTGCCCAGCCGGGCGCGGGGGCCACGCGTCGGCTCTGCCACGGTCCTGCCCCCCTGTGGGAGCGCGCGCACCCGCGGGCACCGGGGCCACGGTCCGAACTCCGGCCCCGGCCACGGAATATCCGCCATGTCCGCGGTCTGGGCTCAGCCGTCGGCGAGCAGGGTGCGCGCGTGCGCCAGCAGGGCCGCCAGGGCCAGGTCGAAGGCCGTGTCCGCGCGGTGCGGGCCGCCCGCCGTCAGGGCCGAGGCCAGCAGGGGGGTCCGCGCGGACGGTTCCCACATGGCCTCGGGGGCCGCCAGGTCCAGGGCGGAGCCCAGGATCAGGTTCTCCAGCCCCGTCAGCAGCGGCATCACCCGCTCCTCGGGGAACCCGGCCGCCCGCAGCAGCGCCACGGCCCGTTCGTACTGCGCGAGCACCTTCGGGGCCCGCACCGGCGTGGTCATCAGCAGCGGGATCGCCCGCGGATAGGCGGCGAAGGCGGCCCGGTACGAGCGGGCCCACCGCTCCAGGGCCCGGTCCCACGGCTCCAGCTCCAGGGCCGCGTCGTCGATGGAGGCGCACACCCGTTCCCGTATCAACTCCACCACCCCGGCCCGGCCGTCCACGTGGTGATACAGCGAAGCCGTCTGTACCCCCAGTGCCCGTGCCACCTGCGGGACGCTGAACTCACCCTGCTCCGCGACCAGTTGGAGGGCGGTAGTAGCGATCCGCTCCCGGTCGAGCAGGGGGGTGCGCGGCCGTGCCATCGATTCTCTCCAGCCGTGAGGTCTTCCCGTACGCCAAAAACGGAGGCTACATTGCCGCGAACCGAAAGCCTTTAGGTTTCCAGTTCCCCGCCGCCTGCCGTTCGCAGAAGGATGCCCCCGCATGCCCGAAACGCCAGAGCCACCGGCCGCCGGAGCCCCGGCCGCCGCCCCCGCCGCTTCCGCCCCCGCCCTCCGCGGCGCCGCGCTCGGCACCGCCGACATCTCCTTCTTCGTCGTCTCGGCCGCCGCCCCCCTCACCGTCATGGCCGGCGTCGCCCCCGTCGCCATCCTCCTCGGTGGCATCGGAGCCCCCGCCGGCTACCTCCTCGCCGGCCTCACCCTCGCCGTCTTCGCCGTCGGCTTCACCACCATGAGCCGCCACGTCACCAGCGGCGGCGCCTTCTACGCGTACATCGCCCGCGGCCTCGGCAAGCACGTCGGCATCGGCGCCGCCCTGCTCGCCCTCGTCGGCTACAACGGCATGGAGATCGGCGTCTACGGCCTCCTCGGCACCACCACCGCCGACACCGGCCACGCCCTCGCCGGCCTCGACGTCCCCTGGCTGCCCGTCTCCCTCGCCGGCCTGCTCCTCATCTGGTACGGCGGCTTCCGCTCCATCGACTTCGGCGCCAAGCTCCTCGGCGTCCTGCTCGTCGCCGAGACCGGGATACTCGTCCTCCTCGCGGCGGGCGTCCTCATCAAGGGCGGCGCCCACGGCCTCTCCCTCGGTTCCTTCGCCCCCGGCGCCGTCCTCGTCCCCGGCACCGCCGCAGTCCTGGCCTTCGCCTTCGCCGCCTTCACCGGCTTCGAATCCACCGTCATCTACCGCCGCGAGGCCCGCGACCCCGACCGCACCGTCCCCCGCGCCACCTACATCGCCGTCGCCTTCCTCGGCCTCTTCTACGCCTTCGTCGTCTGGACCGTCATCCAGGCCTACGGAGCCGAGGAGGTCGTGGGCGCCGCCACCCAGGACCCCGGCGGCCTCTTCTTCACCGCCATCACCACCTACGTCGGCCCGTGGGCGGCCGACCTGATGCACCTCTTCATCGTCACCAGCGTCATCGCCTCCCTCCTCGCCTTCCACAACGCCATCAACCGCTACGTGCTCGCCCTCGCCGAGGAGGGCGTCCTGCCCGCCGCCCTCGGCCGCGTCCACCCCCGCCACCGCTCCCCGTACCTCGCCGGCGCCGCCCAGACCCTCCTCGGCGCGGTGGTCGTCCTCGGGTTCGCCCTCGCCGGGGCCGACCCGTACCAGCAGCTCCTCCTGTGGGTGAACACCCCCGGCATGATCGGACTCATGGCGCTGATGCTGCTGGCCGCCATCGCCGTTCCCGTCTACTTCCGCCGCACCGCCCACTCCGAGGGCCCCTGGCGGACCGTGGTCGCGCCCGTCACCGCCGCCGTCCTGCTGGCAGTCGCGATCTGCCTCGTCATCTCCAAGGTCGACCTCTTCACGATGGCCTCCACCACCGTCAACACCGTCCTCGTGGCCCTCGTCCCGGCCGTCTTCCTCGCCGGAACCGCCCTCGCCGGGCGCCTGCGCACCCGCCGTCCCGACGTCTACGCCCGCTTCGCCGAAGACCCCGAACCCCTTGAAGGAGCAGAGCCGTGCCCGCTGCCGACACCGTCCTCACCGGAGCCCGCGTCCGTACCCTCGACCCCGCCCGCCCCGAGGCCGGCGCGGTAGCCCTCGGCGGCGGACACGTCCTCGCCGTCGGCCACGAGAGCGACGTACGCGACTGGCGCGGACCCGGCACCCGGGTGATCGACCTCGGCGGCGCCACCCTCACCCCCGGCCTCACCGACGCCCACAGCCACCCCGTCTGGGGCATCGAGATGTCCACCGGCGCCGACCTCACCGCCGTCCGCGACCTCGACCAGCTCCGCGCCGCCCTGCGCGCGGCCCCCCGCACCGGCGGCTGGGTCCTCGGCTGGGGCCTAGACCACAACGCCTTCGGCGGCCGGCCCGTCCACCGGGACCTGATCGAGGACTCCCTCGGCGGAGCCCCCGCCTTCCTGCGCCTCTACGACGGCCACTCCGCCCTCGCCAACGGCCCGGCCCTCGCCGCCGCGGGGATCACCGGCCCCCGCGCCTTCGCCCAGCGCTCCGAGATCGTCTGCGACGCCGGCGGAGCACCCACCGGACACCTCGTCGAGCACGCCGCGATGTCCCTCGTCGGAGCCCTCGCCCCCAAACCCCGGCCCGCCGAGCGCCGCGCCCGCCTCCTCGCACTGCTTTCCGACATGGCGGCCACCGGCCTCACCGGCGCCCACGTCATGGACCTCGGCGACGGGGACGTACCGGCCCTGCTCGCCACCGTCGAGTACGAGGGCCACCTCCCGCTGCGGCTGCGCCCGGCCCCCTGGTGCATGCCCGGGGCGGACGACGACACCCTCGCGGAACTGATCGCCCTCCAGGGCCGGGGCGGACGCCACTGGCGGGTCGGCGGGGTCAAGTTCTTCATGGACGGCACCGTCGAGGGCGGTACCGCCTGGCTCGGGCACGCCGACTGCCACGGGCAGGGCACCGAGGCCTTCTGGCCCGACCCCGACGCCTACTCCCGGGCCGTACGGGTCCTCGACGCGGCCGGGGTGGGCACCGCCACCCACGCCATCGGCGACGCGGCCGTCCGCCACGTCCTGGACACGGTCGCCTCCCTGGGGCCCCGGGCGCGCATGCGGCACCGGATCGAGCACATCGAGACGGTCCCCGACGACCAGCTGGGGCGGTTCGCCGAGATCGGGGTGATCGCCTCCATGCAGCCCCCGCACACCGCCTACACCCGGGCCGACCACACCGACGAGTGGTCGAAGCGGCTCGGTGACGAACGCGCCGGACGGGCCTGGCGCTGCCGGGACCTGCGCGACGCGGGAGCCGTCCTGGCCCTCGGCTCGGACTGGCCCATCGCCCACCACGACGCCCGCCAGGTCCTCGCCACGGCCCTGCGCCCCCAAGGCGCGGCCTCCGGCGGACGGGCCCTGACCGGGCTGATGGCCCTGGAGGGGATGACCTCGCACGCGGCGCTCGCGGCCGGAGAGCAGGCGGTGGCGGGCAGGATCGCGCCCGGTCTGCGCGCGGACCTGACGGCCTTCACCGTCGACCCGGTCACGGCGGGCCCGGACGAGCTGGCGCAGGCCCCGATCCGGCTGACCGTGTCGGGCGGCCGGATCACCCACGGCGAGCCCTGAGGCCGTGACCGTACCTAGCGGCGGAAGCGGTTCAGCAGCGCCGCCGAGGCGGGGTGCGGGCCGCTGTGCACCGGCTGGCGCGGCAGCCGGTGCGGCAGCGAGCCGTACCAGATCCGCGCGACGGTGAACCCGAAGGCCAGGCACATCATCCCGCCGACGGCGTCGAGCCAGAAGTGGTTGGCGGTGGCCACGATGACGACGAGGGTCGCGGCCGGATACAGCAGGCCCAGGATCCGGGCCCACGGCGCGGTCGCCACCGCGAAGATCGTCAGTCCGCACCAGAGCGACCACCCTATGTGCATGGACGGCATCGCGGCGTACTGGTTGGACATGTGCTTGAGGTTCCCCGAGGCCATCGAACCCCAGGTGTGGTGGACCAGCACGGTGTCCACGAACTGCTGCCCGTTCATCAGCCGGGGCGGCGCGAGCGGGTAGAAGTAGTAGCCGACCAGGGCGACGCCCGTGGTGGCGAACAGCACGAGCCGGGTGGCCGCGTAACGCCCGGGATGAAAACGGTAGATCCACACCAGCACGCCGATGGTCACGACGAAGTGGAGCGTGGCGTAGTAGTAGTTCATCCCCACGATCAGCCACGTCACGGAGTTCACCGCGTGGTTGATCGAATGCTCGACGGCGATCCCCAGACCGCGCTCGACGCTCCAGATCCAGTCGGCGTTCGCGAGGGCGGCGGCCTTCTGCTCCGGTACGGCGTTGCGGATCAGCGAGTAGGTCCAGTAGCTGACCGCGATCAGCAGGACCTCGAACCAGATGCGCGGCCGTCGCGGCAGGCGCAGCCGTGCGAGGAGGGTGCGCTCGGATTCCCGGCGGACCTCGCTCTCGCTCACGATGGGCGACGAGACGTCCGTCCGGGTTTCCAGTGTCTTCACGCTCGCTTCACCCATGGGGAGAGAGTCTGCCAGATGCGTCCTCGCCTCCGATCATCCCTCCGGACGGTCTTCGGCGCCCGTACTCAGCCCTGCGGACTACCCGCGGACCCGGGGCCCCTAGGGCCTGCGGCGCTGCCCCGGCCCGGAGGCCGTGGATCCGCGGACCACCAGTTCCGGGAGGAAGACGAACTCGCTGTGCGGGGCCGGCGTACCGCCGATCTCCTCCAGCAGCGTGCGCACGGCGGCCTGCCCCATGGCCAGCACGGGCTGGCGGATCGTGGTCAGCGGCGGATCCGTGAACGCTATGAGCGGGGAGTCGTCGAAGCCGACCACCGACACGTCCCGCGGGACCGCGAGGCCCTGCTGCCGGGCGGCCCGGATCGCCCCGAGCGCCATCATGTCGCTGGCGCAGACGACGGCCGTGCAGCCCCGCGCGATGAGCGCGGACGCGGCGGCCTGCCCGCCCTCCAGCGTGTACAGGGAGTGCTGGATCAGCTCCTCGACCTCGGCCTCGTCGAGCCCGAGCCGCTCGCGCATGCCGAGCCGGAAGCCCTCGATCTTGCGCAGCACCGGCACGAACCGCTTGGGCCCGACGGCCAGGCCGATCCGGGTGTGCCCGAGCGCGGTCAGGTGGGTCACCGCGAGCTGCATCGCCGCCCGGTCGTCCGGGGAGACGAACGGCGCCCGCACCTTGTCGGAGAAGCCGTTGATGAGGACGTACGGGACGCCCTGGGCGCGGAGTTGGTCGTAGCGGCCCATGTCGGCGGTGGTGTCGGCGTGCAGCCCGGAGACGAAGATGATGCCGGAGACCCCGCGGTCCACCAGCATCTCGGTCAGTTCGTCCTCGGTGGATCCGCCGGGCGTCTGCGTGGCCAGCACCGGCGTGTACCCCTGCCGGGTCAGCGCCTGTCCGATGACCTGCGCGAGCGCCGGGAAGATGGGGTTGTCCAGCTCGGGGGTTATCAGCCCGACCAGCCCCGCGCTGCGCTGGCGCAGCCGGACGGGCCGCTCGTAGCCGAGTACGTCGAGCGCGGCCAGCACGGACTCGCGGGTGCCTGCGGCCACACCGGGCTTGCCGTTGAGCACGCGGCTGACTGTGGCTTCGCTGACCCCCGCCTGGGCTGCGATGTCGGCTAGCCGTGCGGTCACGGGATGGGACTGTACCGGTCCCGGGCTCACAACGCCCACCACGTGCAGGAATCCGGCGGGAGCGCAACCGTGCGGCCGTCCGTCTCCACCGGTGAGCTGGAGAGGACGGGGCGGCCGGGGGAGGGGATCTCCAGCGCGGACGGGCGGGTGTTGAGGGTGCAGGCGAAGCCGGGGCGGGTGAAGAGGAGGACGCCCGCGGGGGAAGGGAGCCAGGTCAGGGGGCCCGCGTCCGGGGAGCCGAGGCCGGGCAGGGCCCGGCGCAGCTCCAGCGCGGCCCGGTACAGCTCCAGCGTGGAGTGCGGGTCGCCGGTCTGCGCGGCCACGCTCAGCCCCGCCCAGTCGGCCGGCTGCGGGAGCCAGCTGCCGCCCGGCCCGAAGTCGTACGGCGGACACGGCCCGGACCAGGGCAGCGGGATCCGGCAGCCGTCGCGCAGGCCCTCCTGCCCGGCGGAGCGGCGGAAGGCCGGGTCCCGGCGGACCTCGTCGGGCAGGTCGGTGACCTCGGGCAGGCCCAGCTCCTCGCCCTGGTAGACGTACGCCGACCCGGGCAGGGCCAGCATCAGCAGCGCCGCCGCCCGCGCGCGGGCGAGGCCCCGGGCGCCGCCGCCGTAGCGGGTCACGTGCCGCACCACGTCGTGGTTGGACAGCACCCACGTCGTCGGCGCCCCGACCGAGGCGGTGGCGGCGAGGGACTCGTCGATGACGACGCGCATCCGCTCCGGGTCCCAGGGGCAGTTGAGGAAGCGGAAGTTGAAGGCCTGGTGCAGCTCGTCGGGGCGGACGTACAGGGCGAGCCGCTCCGAGGTGGGCGCCCAGGCCTCGGCGACGCCGATCCGCTGGCCCCCGTAGGAGTCGAGCAGGCGGCGCCAGGAGCGGTGGATGGCGTGGACGCCATCCTGGTCGAAGAAGGGGAGGGGCTCGGTGCCGATCAGGGTCGCCTGGGCGCCGCGGCCGATGTCGGGCAGGCCGGGGGCCTTGACCATGCCGTGGGCGACGTCGACGCGGAAGCCGTCCACCCCCAGGTCCAGCCAGAACCGCAGGACGGAGGCGAACTCCGCCACCACCTCGGGGTGGTCCCAGTCGAGGTCGGGCTGCTCGGGGGCGAACAGGTGCAGGTACCAGGAGCCGTCCGGGACGCGGGTCCAGGCGGGGCCCCCGAAGACGGACTCCCAGTCGTTGGGCGGCAGCGCGCCGTCGGCGCCCCGGCCGGGGCGGAAGAGGTAGCGGGCGCGGGCGCCCGGCACGTCGGCGAGGGCGTCCAGGAACCATGGGTGGCGCTCGGAGGTGTGGTTCGGGACCAGGTCGACGATGACCCGCAGGCCCAGCTCGTGCGCGGCCCGTACGAGGTCGTCGGCGTCGGCGAGGTCCCCGAAGAGGGGGTCGACGGTCCGGTAGTCGGCGACGTCGTAGCCGCCGTCCGCCTGCGGGGAGACGTAGAAGGGGGTCAGCCACACCGCGTCCACGCCGAGCCGGGCCAGGTGGGGGAGCCGCTCGCGCACCCCGCGCAGGTCTCCGTCGCCGTCGCCGTCGCTGTCGGCGAAGGAGCGCACGTACACCTGATAGATGACGGCATCGCGCCACCAGCCGCGGCTCGCCGTCGGGTTGCTGGAAGCGCTTGCAAGCGAGAGGGCCGTCAACTCGTGGGTCATATCGGGGTCAACGCGGGTACGCGCCCCCTGGTTGCGGGCCCGTGGAATCGAAGCGGGTTCGAACTGAAAGCAAGCTGCGGCAACCGTAGGGACACACGGATGTAACGATCAGCTCGTCTTGCAGAAATTTGCCGCAAGGTCTTTCGGTCGGCTTTCAGGCTTGTTACGTTCTCGGCAACTCGGGACCGCGAGGGCGCGGCCGGGATCATCGAAGGAGTTCATATGCGGCGTGGCATAGCGGCCACCGCGCTGGTCGCGACCCTGGCGCTCGCGGCGACGGCTTGCGGCGGTGACACCAAGGGCGACGGTGGCGACACGAAGGCCGGCGGCGAGCTCTCCGGCACCGTCACCTGGTGGGACACCTCGAACGACGCCGAGAAGGCGAGCTTCCAGAAGATCGCCGAGGGCTTCACGGCGAAGCACCCCAAGGTGACCGTCAAGTACGTCAACGTGCCCTACGGCGACGCCCAGAACAAGGTCAAGAACGCCTTCAGCAGCGGTTCCCAGGCCCCTGACGTGATCCGCGCCGACGTCGGCTGGGTCGCCGACTTCGCCTCGCTCGGCTACCTCGACGAGGTCCCGGCCGACACCGCGAAGAAGGTCGACGCCGAGTTCCTGGCGCAGGCCGCCGCCAGCGGCAAGTTCGAGGGCAAGACCTACGCCGTCCCGCAGGTCATCGACACCCTCGGCCTCTTCTACAACAAGAAGATGCTCGCCGACGCCGGCGTCCAGCCCCCCAAGACCCTGGAGGAGCTGAAGACCGCCGCCGCCGCGATCAAGGCCAAGACCGGCAAGACCGGCCTCTACCTGCGCGGGGACGACTCCTACTGGTTCCTGCCCTTCATCTACGGCGAGGGCGGCGACCTGGTCGACGCCAAGTCCAAGACGGTCACCGTCGACAACGCCGCGGGCGTCAAGGCCTTCAAGGCCGCCCGCGACCTGGTCACCTCGGGCGCGGCGGTCACCAACGCCACCGACGGCTGGACCAACATGCAGACCGCCTTCAAGTCCGGGGAGGTCGCCATGATGATCAACGGCCCCTGGGCCGTCGCCGACAGCTACGCCGGCGACCAGTTCAAGGACAAGGCCAACCTCGGCGTCGCCCCCGTCCCCGCGGGCTCCGCCAAGGCCGGCGCCCCGCAGGGCGGCCACGACCTCGCCGTCTACGCCGGCTCCAAGAACACCGCCGCCGCGCACGCCTTCGTCGAGTACATGACCTCGCAGGAGGTGCAGGTGCAGTCCGCCAAGGACCTGAGCCTGCTGCCGACGCGCACCGCCGCCTACGAGCAGCCCGACGTCAAGGCCAGCGAGATGGTCCAGTTCTTCAAGCCCGCCGTGGACAAGGCCGTCGAGCGCGCCTGGATCCCGGAGAACGGCTCCCTCTTCGAGCCGCTGAAGGTCGAGTACACCAAGGCGGTCACCGGGGCCTCCAGCCCCGAGGACGCGGCCAAGGCGGCCGGCGTCGAGTTCCGCAAGATCCTCAAGGCCTGGAAGTAGCGAGGACGATGGCTACCGACACCAGCCGGTCGGTGGCGAAGGCCGCGGGCGCGGACGCCGGGGAGAACTCCGGCGCCGCCCGCGGCCCCAGCCGCGCGACCGCCAACGGAAATCCCCGGCCCGGCCGCGGCCTCGGCCGCGCCCTCGCCACGCACTGGTACGCCTGGGCCATGGTCGCCCCGGTGGTGCTCGTCCTCGGCGTGATCATCGGGTGGCCGCTCGTCCGGGGCGTCTACCTGTCGCTCACCGACGCCAACGAGCGCAACGTCTCCCGCACCATCGGCGTCCGCCACATCGAGGCGACGTACGAGTTCGTCGGGCTCGACAACTACACGGCCGTGCTCGGTGACCCGGTCTTCTGGCAGCGGCTGGTGTGGACGGTGCTGTGGACCGTCGCCTGCGTCTCCATCACCTTCGTCCTGGGCCTCGCCCTGGCCACCATGCTCAACCGGCAGTTCCGGGGCCGTGCCGCCTACCGGATGGCCCTCATCCTGCCCTGGGCCGTCCCCGGCTTCGTCTCCGTCTTCGCCTGGCGGTTCCTCTTCAACCGCGACAACGGCATCCTCAACAAGGTCCTCGACGGCGGCGGCATCTCCGCCGTGCCCTGGCTCGACGACCCGACCTGGGCCAAGTTCTCCGTCATCGCCGTCAACGTCTGGCTCGGCGTCCCCTTCATGATGGTCGCCCTGCTCGGCGGCCTGCAGTCGATCCCCGGCGAGCTCTACGAAGCCGCCGAGATGGACGGGGCGCGGCCGTGGCAGCGGTTCCGGCACATCACGCTGCCCGGACTGCGCGCCGTCAGCATGACCGTGATCCTGCTCTCCACCATCTGGACCTTCAACATGTTCCCGGTGATCTTCCTGCTGACGCGGGGCGGCCCCGGCGACTCCACCGAGATCCTGGTGACCCAGGCCTTCCGCGAGGCCTTCATCGCGAGCCCCCGCGACTTCGCCGGCTCCGCGACCTGGGGCGTCCTCATCCTCGCCCTGCTCATGATCTTCGCGCTGGTCTACCGGCGCTCGCTGCGCAAGCAGGGAGAGGTGTGGTGACCGTGACCACCGCCGAACAGACCGCCCGCGAGAAGACCGGCCGCGAGAGGACCGCCCGCGACGCGGGCGCCCGCGAGAAGACCGCCCGCGCCCGCGGCAGCCGCTCCCCGCTCGCCTCCGTCGGCCTGCACGCCACGCTCCTCGTCGCGTCCGTCGTCGCCGTGTTCCCGGTGCTGTGGATCCTGCTGACCTCGCTCAAGCCCGCGAAGTACGCGATCACCACGGACTTCGTGAAGGAACCCAACCTCGGCAACTACCGCTACCTGCTGGAGGACAGCCACTTCCTGGCCTGGTTCGGCAACTCCGTCCTGGTCGCCGGCGTCACCACCGTCCTCGGCGTGTTCATCGCCGCCACCACCGGATACGCCGTCAGCCGCTTCAAGTTCCCCGGCATGAAGCCCCTGATGTGGACCCTGCTCATCACGCAGATGTTCCCGATGGCCATCCTCATCGTCCCGCTCTACAACCTCATGGGCGACCTCGGGCTGCTCAACCAGCCCCTCGGCCTGATCATCACCTACCTCACCATCGCCGTGCCGTTCTGCGCGTGGATGATGAAGGGCTTCTTCGACACCATCCCGGTCGAGATCGACGAATCCGGCCGCGTCGACGGACTCAACCCCTTCGGCACCTTCTGGCGCCTGATCCTGCCGCTCGCCAAGCCCGGCCTCGCCGTCACCGGCTTCTACGCCTTCATCACGGCCTGGGGCGAGGTCGCCTACGCCTCCGCCTTCATGGTCGGCGAGGAGAACCTCACCCTCGCCGGCGGACTGCAGACCTTCGTCACCCAGTACACCTCCAACTGGGGTGCCATGAGCGCGGCCTCCGTGCTCATCGCCATCCCGGCGGCGATCTTCTTCCTCTTCGCCCAGCGCCACCTCGTCGCCGGGATGACAGCGGGCGCGACCAAGGGCTGACCACCCTCGCCCGCCCCCGCATCACCGGCCCGACCTCTCCAAGGACGACATGACCCAGCACCTCGCCGAAACGCTCTCCACCTCCAGCGGCACCCTGCCCGGCTGGTGGAGAGAAGCGGTGATCTACCAGGTCTATCCGCGCAGCTTCGCCGACTCCAACGGGGACGGCATGGGGGACCTCGAAGGCATCCGCACCCGCCTGCCCTACCTCAAGGAACTCGGCGTCGACGCCGTCTGGCTGAGCCCCTTCTACGCCTCCCCGCAGGCCGACGCCGGCTACGACGTCGCCGACTACCGGGCCATCGACCCCATGTTCGGCAGCCTGCACGACGCCGACGCCGTGATCCGCGAGGCCCACGCGCTCGGGCTGCGCATCATCGTCGACCTCGTCCCCAACCACTGCTCCGACCAGCATGAATGGTTCAAGCAGGCACTCCGCGAAGGCCCCGGCAGCCCGCTGCGCGAACGCTTCCACTTCCGCCCCGGACAGGGCGAGAACGGAGAGCTGCCGCCCAACGACTGGGAATCCCTCTTCGGCGGCCCCTCCTGGACCCGCGTCGCCGACGGCGAGTGGTACCTGCACCTCTTCGCCTCGGAACAGCCCGACTTCAACTGGGAGCACCCCGCCGTCCAGGACGAGTTCCGCTCCATCCTGCGGTTCTGGCTCGACCTCGGCACCGACGGCTTCCGCATCGACGTCGCCCACGGCCTCGTCAAGGCCCCCGGCCTGCCCGACCTCGGCCGCAGCGAACAGCTCAAGCTGCTCGGCAACCAGGTCCTGCCCTTCTTCGACCAGGACGGCGTCCACGAGATCTACCGCTCCTGGCGGACCGTCCTCGACGAATACGCCGGGGACCGCATCGGCGTCGCCGAGGCCTGGACCCCCAGCGCCGACCGCACCGCGCTCTACCTGCGGCCCGACGAGCTCCACCAGGCCTTCAACTTCCACTACCTGAACACCGGCTGGGACGCGGACGCGCTGCGCGCCGCCATCGACGAGTCCCTCGACGCGATGCGACCCGTCGGCGCCCCCACGACGTGGGTGCTGTCCAACCACGACGTGGTGCGGCACGTGACCCGCTACGGCGGCGGGGAGCAGGGCCTCGCCCGCGCGCGGGCGGCGGCGCTGCTGATGCTGGCCCTGCCCGGGTCGGCGTACGTCTACCAGGGCGAGGAGCTGGGCCTGCCCGAGGTCACCGACCTGCCCGACGAGGTCCGCCAGGACCCGTCCTTCTTCAAGGAGAACGGCCAGGAGGGCCTGCGCGACGGCTGCCGCGTACCGATCCCGTGGTCGGGCGCCGAGGCCCCGTACGGCTTCGGCGAGGGCGGCAGCTGGCTGCCCCAGCCCGCCGCGTGGGCGGGGCTGAGCGTCGAGGCGCAGACCGGCGACCCGGCGTCGACGCTGGAGCTCTACCGGACGGCGCTGCGCATCCGCCGCGAGCGGCCGGAACTGGGCGCGGGCGACGCCGTGGAGTGGCTGCCCGCCCCCGCCGGGGTGCTGGCCTTCCGGCGCGGCGGCTTCGTCTGCACCGTCAACACCACGGGCGAGCCCGTACGGATGCCCGCGCCCGGGACGGTGCTGCTCGCCAGCACGGCCCCGGCCGGGGACGCGGACCTGCTCCCGGCCGACAGCGCGGTGTGGTGGCTGGGGTGACCTCCCCGCTCCGGCTGACGGACATCGCCGCGCAGGCCGAGGTCAGCGAGGCGACGGTCAGCCGTGTGCTCAACGGCAAGGCGGGCGTGGCGGCCGGCACCCGGCACCGGGTGCTGGCCGCGCTCGACCTGCTCGGCTACGAGCGGCCCGTACGGCTGAAACGGCGCAGCAACGGGCTGGTGGGCCTGCTCATCCCCGAGCTGACCAACCCGATCTTCCCGGCGTTCGCCCAGGTCATAGAGCAGGCGCTGGCCGGGCACGGCTACACGCCGGTGCTCTGCACGCAGACCCCGGGCGGGGCCACCGAGGACGAGCTGGTGGAGCAGCTGGAGGAACGCGGGGTCACCGGCATCGTGTTCCTGTCCGGCCTGCACGCGGACGCGTCGGCCGACCCCGCGCGCTACCAGCGGCTGGCGGCGCGCGGGGTCCCGTTCGTCCTGATCAACGGCTTCAACGAGGCCATCAGCGCCCCCTTCGTCTCCCCGGACGACCGGGCGGCCGCCGACATGGCCGTGCGGCACCTGGAGGAGCTGGGCCACCGCCGCATCGGCCTCGCGATCGGGCCGACGCGCTACGTCCCCTCCGCCCGCAAGGAGCAGGGCTTCCTCGCGGCCCTGCCCGGCGCGGCGGCCGAGGGGCTGGTCCAGCGCACCCTGTTCACGGTCGAGGGCGGCCACGCGGCGGGCGGCGCCCTGCTGGACCGGGGCTGCACGGGGGTGGTCTGCGCGAGCGACATGATGGCCCTCGGCGTCATCCGCGCGGCCCGCGAACGGGGGCTGCGGGTACCGCAGGACGTCTCGGTGGTCGGCTTCGACGACTCCCCGCTCATCGCCTTCACCGACCCGCCCCTGACCACGGTCCGCCAGCCGGTCCGCGCGATGGCCACGGCGGCGGTCGGCGCCCTCCTGGAAGCGGTGGCCGGCACCCCGGTCCAGCGCACGGAGTACGTCTTCCAGCCGGAACTGGTGGTCAGGGGGTCCACGGGGCCGGTACCCGAGGGGGGTTGAGGGGGCTTCAGGGAGCCCTCCGGCGCGAGCCCGCCATCGCCCCCTCGACCCGTGCGGCTGCCCGGCGCCCTCGAACGCGTCAGGTCGTCCGGGGCGGGTTCGAGGGCGCGGTGGCCGGGGTACCGCAGGTCAGGTCACGGGGCGGGAGGACGCCGGTGGTCAGGTAGGCGCCGAGGGCCCGGTCCGCGCAGGGGTCGGTGCCGTTGACGATGTGTCCCTCGCCTCCGGCGACGGTGACCATCCGGGAGCCGTGCAGGGCGCGGTGCATGGCCCGGGCTCCGGCCAGGGGGGTGCCGGGATCCCACTCGTTCTGCAGGATCAGGGCGCCGACCTCGTTGTCCACCGTCGTCGGGGGCTCGCTGCCCTGCTCCCAGAAGGCGCACGGCTTGATGTTGGACGCGAAATCGCCGTAGAGGGGATGGAGGGCCTTGTCGCGGACCGCGTCGTGGCGGTACCGCTCCGGATCGCGCGGCCACGTGCGGCTGTCGCCGCACAGGACGGCCCAGGCGCTTGACGCGTCGTTGTCCGGGGGGACTTCCCGGGTGGCGGGGGCCACCGCCGAGGGGGCGGCCTTCTTCAGGGCGGCGACCCATTCGGCCGCCTTCTCGACGTGGGCGAACCTGGCGTGCTGCGCGCGGATGCCGTCGCCGGTGAGGGGTGCGCCGGCGGAGTCGACGGGCTCGCGGTCGGCGCGTGCGACCAGGTCCCAGAAGGTCCTGCGGACCTCGGCGGGCGTGCTGCCCAGGCCGTACTCCCTGTCGTGCAGGGCGGTCCATTCGCTCCAGCGGGCGAAGGCGGCGTCGGCCCCCTCGGCCATCCCCTGGAACATGCCCTGCCAGACGCGCGTGGGGTCGGAGGCGCTGTCCAGCACGAACCGGTCGGTGTGCCGGGGGAACATCTGGGCGTAGACGGCGCCGAGGTAGGTGCCGTAGGAGAAACCGAGGTAGGAGATCTTCCGCTCGCCGAGCGCGGCCCGGATGGCGTCCATGTCACGTGCCGTGTTGCGGGTGGTGAGGTGCCGCAGGGAGTCACCTGCCCTCGCCCGGCACTTGGTGGCCACCGTACGGGCCCACTCCACGTCCTTCGCGAACGTCTCGGGCCGGTACGGGCGCTCGTAGTCCTGCTCGTCCGCGGTCAGACCGCAGCTGACGGGAGAGCTCCGCCCGACGCCCCTCGGGTCGAAGCCGATGAGGTCGTAGCGGCTCCGCACTTCCTCGCCGAGGTTCACCGCCGGGTCGACGGGCAGCTCCAGCCCCGGTCCGCCGGGGCCGCCGGGGTTGAGCAGGAGGACTCCCCGGCGTTCCTTCGGGCGGCTCGCCTTCAGGCGGGACATCGCGATGTCGATCTTCCTTCCGCCGGGATCGGCGTAATCCAGCGGCACCGTGAGGGTCGCGCACTGCAGGGCGGCGGGAGTCGACGCGCCGCAGCGCTGCCACCGGGGCTGTGGTGGGGCGGCGGAGGCCGCCGCAGGGGCGGGCGTCGCGAGGAAGGCCGCCGCCGCGACGACCGCGAGGAGGGATGTCGTTCGTCCGGTTCGCATGATGAGGGTTCTCCTGAACTGCGGGTGGACGCCGATCCTGGCCCGCGGGGCGCAGGGCGCGCATCGCGGCAACGCGGGAGGAGAAGCTCCCCCGATCGGGGGAGGCCGGTGGTGAACCGGCTGGTCATACTGGCCGATCATGATCAAAGGAATCCGGCCGCTGCTGCGCGGCTCCACGTACACGGGTGCGCTCTTCGCCTACTGCGGCGTGCTGTTGGGCCTCCCGCTCCCGCTCCTCGCCGCCGTCGCCTGGGCGTTGGCTCCGGGGCCGGCGGGAACCGCCCTGGCCCTGGTGCTCTGGGCCGCGCTGATCGGCGCGGCCGGGCTGGCCCGCACCACGCGGCGGGTGCTGATCGTGGGCGCCCGCCGGCTGCTGGGGGTCCCGTTGCCGGATCCGGTGGCCGCGGGTCCGGGCCGCCCCGACCGTTGGCGGACCCCGCTCTGGCTGCTGCTGCACGTGGTGCTGGGGTGGACGGGGGCGCTGGTGAGCGGGGTGCTGCTGTGCGCGGGCCTGACCCTTCCGGGGGACCGGTTCCGCGCGGAGGCGGGGCTGAGCCTGTTCGGCCGGACGGTACGCGTGGCGGGCGGCGGCCGGGGCAGCTGGGTGGCGGCGATCCTCTGCCTGCTGGTGGCGGCGGCCGGCTGCGTGGCGGTGACCGGTGCCCTGCGGTGGCTGGCGCCGAGGCTGCTGGGGCCGTCGTCGGCCGAGAGGCTCGCGCTGGCGGCCGAGCGGGAGCTGAGGCTGGCCGAACGCAACCGGCTGGCCCGCGAGTTGCACGATTCGATCGGGCACGCGCTGACCGCCACCACCATCCAGGCGGCGGTCGCGGGCGAGGTGATGTCCGCCGATCCGGCGGCGGCGCGGGCCGCCCTGCGCGGCATCGAGGAGTCGGCGCGGGCCGCGCTGGAGGACCTGGACCACGTACTGGGCGTGCTGCGCGAGGAGGAGGCGCCGACGGCGCCGACCCGGACCCTCGCCGACCTGCCCGAGCTGCTGGACCGGTTGCGGCACGCGGGCGCGATGGTGGAGCCGGACCTGTCCGGCGACCTGGCGGGGGTGCGGGGGACGCTCTCCCGGGCGGCGTACCGGATCCTGCAGGAGGCCCTGACCAACGCGTTGCGGCACGGGGCGGGCGGGCCGGTGGAGGTCCGGGTGGCGCTCACGCCGGCCGCGCTGGAGATCGGCGTGGTCAACCGGACCGGGCCGGCCCCGGGTTCCTTCCCCGCGTCGGGGCGCGGTCTGCCCGGTCTGACCGAGCGCGTACGGCTGTTGCACGGTGAGATCGCGGCGGGACCGGACGGGCCGGGGCGCTGGCGGCTGGCGGTCCGTCTGCCGGTCCGGGTGTCGGCATGACCGGCGCCGACGCGGGTCCGGCCCCCGTCACGCTCCTGATCGCCGACGACGACGAGGTGACCCGCAGCGGTCTGTGCACGCTGCTCGCCGCGCAGCCGGGGATCGCGGTGGCCGGGGAGGCCGCCGACGGGGTCGAGGCGGTCGAACGGGCGCGGCTCCTGCGGCCCGACGTGGTCCTGATGGACGTGCGGATGCCGCGCCGCAACGGGATCGAGGCCACCCGGCTGCTGCTGGCCGGGCCGGAGGAACCGCCGAAGGTCGTGGTGATCACCACCTTCGAGAACGACGGCTACGTCACCGCCGCGCTCGGTGCCGGTGCCAGCGGGTTCGTCCTCAAGCGGCTCCCGGTCCGGCAGATCGCGGAAGCGGCACGGGTGGTGGCCGCGGGGGAGGCGGTCCTCTTCCCGGCGGCGCTGCGCCGGATGGTCGCCGCCCGCCCGCGCGGCTCCGCCGAGGCGTTGCCGAGGGCGGCGCTGACGGGGCGGGAGGAAGGGGTGCTGCGGCTGATGGCGACCGGCCTGTCCAACCCGGAGATCGCCGAGTCGCTCACGGTGAGCCTGGAGACGGTGAAGACGCATGTCGGGAACGTGCTCACCAAGCTCGGCGCGCAGAACCGGACCCACGCGGTCGTGATCGCGTACGAGTCCGGTCTGGTGGTGCCGGGGTTCACCGGCTGACGGGCCGGGCCGGGGGGTGGGCCGGAAACAATTCTGCAATCTCTTGCGCAATCTCTTGCAACACGCCTGGGCGGCACCTACGGTCAGCGGCAATCCCCCACCTCTCCGCCAGGAGGCCCCCATGCCCCGCACCGCAACAGGCCGCAGAGCCCGCAGAGTTCCGGGGACCGCGCTCGCCGCAGTCGCCCTCGCCGCCGCCACCCTCACCGCCCAGGCCCCGCAGGCGCAGGCGGCGCCGCCCGGCGGGAAGGACGTGACCGCCGTGCTGTTCGAGTGGCGGTTCGACTCCGTCGCCGCCGCCTGTACCGGCACCCTCGGGCCCGCCGGGTACGGCTACGTCCAGGTGTCGCCGCCCCAGGAGCACATCCAGGGGCCCCAGTGGTGGACCTCGTACCAGCCCGTCAGCTACAAGATCGCCGGACGGCTCGGGGACCGGGCCGCCTTCCAGCGGATGGTCGGCGCCTGCCACGCCGCCGGCGTGAAGGTGGTCGCCGACTCCGTCATCAACCACATGGCCGCCAACGACGGTGTGGGGACGGGGGGTTCCCCGTACACGAAGTACGACTACCCCGGCCTCTACTCCGGCGCCGACATGGACGACTGCCGGGCGACGATCTCCGACTACCGCAACCGGGCCGACGTCCAGAACTGCGAGCTGGTACAGCTCGCGGACCTCGACACCGGGGAGGACTACGTGCGCGGACGGATCGCCGGGTACCTCAACGACCTGCTCTCCCTGGGCGTGGACGGCTTCCGGATCGACGCCGCCAAGCACATGCCCGCCGCCGACCTCGCCGCCATCAAGTCCCGGCTGACCAACCCGGGCGCCTACTGGAAGCAGGAGGCGATATACGGGGCCGGGGAAGCCGTCCAGCCCACCGAGTACCTGGGCAACGGGGACGTGCAGGAGTTCCGCTACGCCCGTGACCTCAAGCGGGTGTTCCAGAGCGAGAACCTCGCCTACCTGAAGAACTTCGGGGAGGCCTGGGGCTACATGCCGGGCGGGCAGGCCGGGGTCTTCGTCGACAACCACGACACCGAGCGCGGCGGCGACACCCTCACCTACAAGAACGGGTCCGACTACACCCTGGCCAACGTCTTCATGCTGGCCTGGCCCTACGGCTCTCCCGACGTCCACTCCGGCTACGAGTGGACCGACCGGGACGCCGGACCCCCCAACGGCGGCACCGTGAACGCCTGTTACGCCGACGGCTGGAAGTGCCAGCACGCCTGGCGCGAGATCTCCTCCATGGTCGCCTTCCGCAACGCGGCCCGCGGCCAGGCCGTCACCGACTGGTGGGACAACGGCGGAGACCAGATCGCCTTCGGCCGCGGCGCCAAGGCCTACGTGGCGATCAACCACGAGACGGCCCCCCTCACCCGCACCTTCCAGACCTCCCTCCCCGCCGGCTCCTACTGCGACGTGCAGAGCGGCCGTCCGGTGAGCGTGGACTCCGGCGGCCGGTTCACCGCCACCCTCGGCGCGGGCACCGCCCTCGCCCTGCACGTGGACGCCCGTACCTGCGCGGCCCCGGCCGCCGGCGCCTCGTTCGCCGTCAACGCCACCACCGTGCCCGGCCAGGACCTCTACGTCACCGGCGACCGCCCCGAGCTCGGCAACTGGAACACCGGCGCCGCCCTCAGGCTCTCCTCCGCCGCCTACCCCGTCTGGAAGCTCGACGCCGCCCTGCCCGCCGGGACCGCCTTCGCCTACAAGTACGTCCGCAAGGACGCCGCCGGGAACGTCACCTGGGAGAGCGGAGCCAACCGCGCCGCCACCGTCCCGGCCAACGGCACGGTCACGCTGACCGACACCTGGCGCAACTGACCCGCCACCCGGCCCACTCCGCCCCGTACCCGAGGAGACCCGCCTTGATACGCCCCGCCGCAGGAGCGCTCGCCGCCGCACTGGCCGTGACGCTCCTGCCCGCCCTCCCCGCGACGGCCGCCGCCGACCGGGCGCCGGTCCCGCCCCCGGACGCGAAACTGGCCGCCGAGCCGGCCCGGCACGACCTCACCCGGGAGCAGTTCTACTTCGTGCTCCCGGACCGCTTCGCGAACGGCGACCCGGGCAACGACCGGGGAGGTCTGACCGGCAGCCGTTCACAGACCGGCCTGGACCCCACGGACAAGGGCTTCTACCAGGGCGGGGACCTCAAGGGGCTCACCGACCGGCTCGACTACATCAAGGGCCTCGGCACCACCGCGATCTGGATGGCGCCGATCTTCAAGAACCAGCCCGTCCAGGGCACCGGAAAGAACGAGTCCGCCGGCTACCACGGTTACTGGATCACCGACTTCACTCAGGTCGACCCGCACTTCGGCACCAACGCCGATCTGACGCGGCTCATCGACACGGCGCACCGCAAGGGGATGAAGGTCTTCTTCGACGTCATCACCAACCACACCGCCGACGTCGTCGACTACCGGGAGGGCTCCCACGACTACCTGTCGAAGGGGGCCTTCCCGTACCTGACGAAGGACGGCGTGCCCTTCGACGACGGCGACTACGGCAAGGACTTCCCCCGGACCGGTCCCGGCACCTTCCCCCGCACCCCCTTCGTGCCCGAGGCGAAGAAGAACCTCAAGGTGCCCGCCTGGCTCAACGACCCGGCGGTGTACCACAACCGGGGCGACTCCACCTTCGCCGGGGAATCCTCCGGGCAGGGTGACTTCTCCGGCCTCGACGACCTGTGGACCGAGCGCCCCGAGGTCGTCGAGGGGATGGAGAAGATCTACGAGAAGTGGGTGAAGGACTTCGCCGTCGACGGTTTCCGCATCGACACCGTCAAGCACGTCGACACCCCCTTCTGGACGCAGTGGGCCACCGCCCTCGACGAGTACGCCGCCCGGCACGGCCGGAAGAACTTCTTCATGTTCGGCGAGGTCTACTCCGCCGACACCGCCGTCACCTCCCCGTACGTGACGTGGGGGCGCCTCGACGCCACGCTCGACTTCCCGCTCCAGGACGCGATCCGCGCGTACGCCTCCCAGGGCGCGGACGCCGGCCGGCTGGGCTCCGTACTGGCCGATGACTACCGGTACACCACGGACAAGGCGAACGCGTACGAGCAGGTCACCTTCCTCGGCAACCACGACATGGGCCGCTTCGGGACCTTCCTGAAGCAGGACCGGCCGGGGGCGGGGGAGCAGGAGCTGCTGGACCGCTACCGGCTCGCCAACGAGCTGATGTTCCTCTCCCGGGGCAACCCGGTGGTCTACTCCGGTGACGAGCAGGGCTTCACCGGATCCGGCGGCGACAAGGACGCCCGCCAGCCGCTGTTCGCCACCCGCATCGCCGACTACCTGGACGACGACCAGCTGGGAACGGAGCGGACGCACGCGAGCGACGCCTATGATCCGGGACACCCGCTCTACCGGCAGATCAGTGCTCTCTCGAAGCTGACGAAGGACCACCCGGCCCTGCGGGACGGCGTCCAGAGCGAACGTTTCGCCGATGGTTCCGTCTACGCCTTCGCCCGCACGGACGCCCGCACCCGCACCGAGTACCTCGTCGCCGCCAACAACGGTGCCGGGGCCCGGACCGTCGAGCTCGACGCCCCGGCCGGTGCCGAGTACCGCACCCTGTACGGCGGCGCCGCCGCCGTGATCCGCTCCTCGGCCGCCGGGAAACTCACCGTCACCGTCCCCGCCCTCGGCTCGGTGGTCCTCCAGGGCACCGCCCCCCTCGCGCCCCCCGCCACGAAGCCCGCCCTGACCCTCAAGGCCCCGGCCGCCGGCGCCACCGGCACCGTCGAACTCTCCGCCGACGTCACCGGCGGCGGCCTGAACCGGGTCGTCTTCGCCGCCCAGACCGGCACCGGCCCCTGGCAGGTCCTCGGCTCCGCCGACCACGCCCCGTACAAGGTCACCCAGCACATCACGGCCCCGGCCGGTACCGCCCTGCGCTACAAGGCCGTCGTCGTCGACGCCTCCGGCCGCACCGCGAGCGCCCTCGCCGGGTCCGTCTCCGGCCAGGTCCCGCCCGCCCCGGTCCCCACCGCCACCCAGCGGGACTACGCGGTCGTCCACTACAACCGCCCCGACGGCGACTACACGGACTGGCGCCTCTACGCCTGGGGCGACCTCGCCGACGGCGAAGCCACCCCCTGGCCCGCCGGCCACGACTTCACCGGCCGCGACGCCTACGGCGCCTTCGCGTACGTCCGGCTCAAGCCCGGCG
Organism: Streptomyces sp. AB3(2024); assembly: GCF_041862025.1. Classification (NCBI taxonomy): domain Bacteria; kingdom Bacillati; phylum Actinomycetota; class Actinomycetes; order Kitasatosporales; family Streptomycetaceae; genus Streptomyces; species Streptomyces sp. AB3(2024). The sequence goes on along the minus strand of NZ_JBGWAB010000051.1, from coordinate 9,033 downwards.
CCTCCTCCCTCGGCTACCTCGTCATCGACAAGGACGGCACCAAGGACGTCGCCGCCGACCGGACGCTCGACCTGACCAAGACCGGGGAGATCTGGCTCGAACAGGGCAAGGAGGCCGTCCGCACCGACCGCCCCGCCTACCCGCCACAGGACCAGACCAAAGCCGTCCTGCACTACCAGCGCCCCGACGGCGCGTACGACGGCTGGGGCCTGCACGTGTGGACCGGCGCCGCCAACCCCACCGACTGGTCCAAGCCGCTGCTCCCCACCCGCACCGACTCCTACGGCGCGGTCTACGAGGTCCCCCTCGCCCCCGGCGCCACCAGCCTGAGTTACATCCTCCACGAGGGCGACGAGAAGGACCTCCCCACCGACCAGTCCCTCGACCTCAAGGCCACCGGCCACGAGGTGTGGATGCTGGGCGGCCGCGCCCCCTACCTGCTCCCGCAGCCCGCCGGATCGGCCGCCGCCCTCGACCTCACCAAGGCCGAAGCCGTCTGGATCGACCGCGACACCCTCGCCTGGAACGCCCCCGCGGCCGCCGCCTCCACCCAGCTCCTCGCCTCCCCGGAGGGCCGGATCACCACGGACGGCGGCGTCCTGCACGAGGGCGGCGCCGCGTGGCTGCGGCTGGCCCGGACCGAGCTCACCCCCGCCCAGAAGCAGAAGTTCCCGCACCTGGCCCCGTACACCGCCTTCACCGTCGACCCCCGCGACCGCGGCCGGGTCCGCGAAGCCCTGCGCGGGCAGCTCGTCGCGAGCGCCCGCGCCGCCAACGGAGCCGTCCTCGCCGCCACCGGCGTCCAGCTCGCCGGCGTACTCGACGACCTCTACAGCAACAACGCCCCTCTCGGCCCCGTCTTCAAGGACGGCCGCCCCACCCTCTCCGTCTGGGCCCCCACCGCCCGCCAGGTCTCCCTCGAACTCGACGGCCGCACCGTCCCCATGCGCCGCGACGACGCCACCGGCGTCTGGTCGGTGCGCGGCGAACGCTCCTGGACCGGCAAGCCCTACCGCTACGCCGTCACCGTCTGGGCGCCCAGCACCCGCCAGATCGTGCGCAACCTGGTCACCGACCCCTACTCCACCGCCCTGACCACCGACTCCACGTACAGCCTGGCCGTCGACCTGGCCGACCCGAAGCTCGCCCCGCCCGGCTGGCGCGACCTGCGCAAGCCCGCCCCCGTCCCCTTCAACAACGCGCAGATCCAGGAACTCCACATCCGCGACTTCTCCGTCGCGGACGCCACCAGCAAGCACCCCGGCCAGTACCTGGCCTTCACCGACACCGACTCCGCCGGCATGCGCCACCTGCGCGAACTGGCCGCCTCCGGCACCTCCTACGTCCACCTGCTCCCGGCCTTCGACTTCGGCACCGTCCCCGAGAACCCGAAGGACCGCACCGCACCCGCCTGCGACCTCAAGGTCTACGCCCCCGACTCCGAGTCCCAGCAGGCCTGCGTGGCGGCCGCCGCCGCGAAGGACGGCTTCAACTGGGGCTACGACCCGCTGCACTACACCGTCCCCGAGGGGTCGTACGCCAGTGACCCCAACGGAACGGCCCGCACCGTCGAGTTCCGCAGGATGGTCCAGGCCCTGGGCGGGGCCGGTCTGCGGACCGTGATGGACGTGGTCTACAACCACACCGTCGCCTCCGGGCAGTCCGACAAGTCCGTCCTCGACCGCATCGTGCCCGGCTACTACCAGCGCCTCCTCGCGGACGGCAGCGTCGCCAGCTCCACCTGCTGCTCCAACACCGCCCCCGAGAACGCCATGATGGGCCGCCTCGTCGTCGACTCCGTCGTCACCTGGGCCAAGGAGTACAAGGTCGACGGCTTCCGCTTCGACCTGATGGGCCACCACCCGAAGGCGAACATCCTGGCCGTCCGCAAGGCCCTCGACGAGCTCACCCCCGCCAAGGACGGGGTCGACGGGAAGAAGATCGTCCTCTACGGGGAGGGCTGGAACTTCGGCGAGGTCGCCGACGACGCCCGCTTCGTCCAGGCCACCCAGAAGAACATGGCCGGCACCGGCATCGCCACCTTCTCCGACCGCGCCCGCGACGCCGTGCGCGGCGGCGGCCCCTTCGACGAGGACCCGCGCGTCCAGGGCTTCGCGTCCGGACTGTTCACCGCCCCCAACGGGTCCCCGGCGAACGGCACCCCGGCCGAGCAGCGCGCCCGCCTCCTGCACGACCAGGACCTGATCAAGATCGGGCTCTCCGGCAACCTGGCCCCGTACGTCTTCACGGACTCCACCGGCCGCCGGGTCAAGGGCTCCGAGGTGGACTACAACGGCGCCCCCGCCGGCTACGCGGCCGCCCCCGGCGACGCCCTCGCCTACGTGGACGCCCACGACAACGAATCCCTCCACGACGCGCTGGCCTACAAACTCCCGGCGGGGACGTCCACCGCCGACCGGGCCCGCGCACAGGTCCTCGCCATGGCCACGGCCGCCCTCTCCCAGGGCCCGGCCCTCTCCCAGGCCGGCAGCGACCTGCTCCGCTCGAAGTCCCTGGACCGCAACTCCTTCGACAGCGGCGACTGGTTCAACGCCATCCACTGGGACTGCCGGGCCGGCAACGGCTTCGGCCGGGGCCTGCCGCCCGCCGCCGACAACCGCGCCAAGTGGCCCTACGCGAAACCTCTGCTCACCGCGGCCGTCCCCGGCTGCGCCGACATCGACGGGGCCTCGGCCGCCTACCGCGACCTGCTGCGCGTACGGACGACGGAACCGGCCTTCGCCCTGACCACGGCCACCGCCGTGCAGGAGCGGCTGGGCTTCCCGCTGTCGGGCCCCGAGGAGACCCCGGGCGTGATCACGATGACCCTCGGCGACCTCGTCGTGGTCTTCAACGCCACCCCGGACGAGCGGACCCAGCGCGTCCCGGCCCTCGCCGGGACCCGCTACGCGCTGCACCCGCTCCAGGCGGGCGGCTCGGACCCGGTGGTGAAGCGGTCCGGGTACGACGCGGGGACGGGAGCGTTCACCGCCCCGGCGCGGACGGTCGCCGTGTTCAAGAAGTCCTGACCGCGGGCGGGACGGGGCGGTGCCGGCCGCGGTCCGGCACCGTCCCGCCCGCCCCTCGGGGTCAGACCCAGATGCGGACGGCTTCCATCCGCCGCGACTGGCCGGTGGTGCCCACGTAGACCGGGTTCCCGCTGACCGCGTTCAGCCAGCCGTAGTCCGCCACGTGCGCCTGCGCGGCCACGCTGCCGTTGCCGACCTGGAGGCCCAGTGCCTCCATGCGCCGCGACTGGCCGGTGGTGCCGACCGTCACGGCCTTGCCGTCGGCGGCGCACGCCCAGCCCTGCCACCCGATGTCCGCCAGGTGGGCGTTGGCACAGACACCGCCCGTGCCGCTGGTCGCGATCACCGCCGCCTCCATCCGGCGGCTCTGCCCGGTGGTCCCGGCGACCGCGCCGTCACACACCGCGCCCTGCCATCCGATGCCCTCGACGTGGGCGGCGTAACAGACCGTGCGGGCGGCCGGGGCCAGCGACTTCTGCCGGGCGGCCGCCGCCTGCACGTCCGCGATCACCGACGCGGGAGCCTCGACGGCCTTCGCCGGAGCCGCCGCCGAAGGAGCCGGGGCGGGCGCGGACGGCTGGGTCTGGGCGGTGGCCACCCCCGTGGCCCCCAGCACCCCCGCCAGCGTGACGCCCAGCACGACTCCGGCGGCCCTGCTCATGGAATTCCTCATGGTGTTCCCCTCCTGGTACCGACTGGTCGAGACCATCTCTACCGGCGCCCCGGAGCCCGCCGATACCGGTTGCGGGCTTTGCAACCGAAAGGGGACAAAACATGGCGCACGCCGCATACTTGCGCGCGCGGGACCGGCTGTGCCTCAGACGTCGAGCCGCAGCTCCAGCAGGACCACCCCGTACACCCGGCCGTCCTTGCCCTGCTTCGTGGGGAATTCACCGACGACCCGGTAGCCCGCGTCCCGGTAGTACGCCAGCAGCCGCGGGTTGGACGACACGCAGTCCAGGCGCGCCCGCTCCCGCCCGGTCCGGGCGATCCGCCGCTCCGCGTGATCGAGGATTCGCAGTCCGGTGCCCGGGGGAGCGGCCTCCCGCTCCACCATCAGCCGGTGCACGTAGCCCGCCACCGGCGGCTGGACCCCCCAGGCGTCCTCGTCGGACCACCACAGCTCGTACGCGCCCACGACCCGGCCGTCGGCGTCCTCGGCGAGCCACACCTCGCCGTCGCGCATCACGGCGCGGAAGTGCGCGGTGTCCTTGTCGCCCGGCTTCCACTGGTCGATCCCCTGCTTGCGCATCCACCGGGCCGCCTGGTCGTACAGCTTCACCAGCGTGCCGGCGTCCTTCTCCCCGGCCTGCCGGAACAAGATCCCGTCGTCAATGATCACGCGGGCATTATCGCCTCCGGGACCCGGCCCTCACCCTCCCGAGGGAGGCCCCGGCACCAGCCCGGCCAGCCGCCCCACCAGCTCACCGAAGGGCCCGTCGGCCGGCTCGTCGGCCAGGATCCGTACGAGGATGCCGGCCATCTCCGCGTCGTACGCGGCGCTCACCGCGGCCAGCGCCGCGAAGTCGTGCACCAGCTGCAGCTCCAGCTCGGCCCGCGGGATCCGGCGGCCGTCCAGCCAGATCAGCGCCGTCGACTCTGCCAGCGACACCCAGGACCGCACCACGAGCTCCAGCCGCGCGGGCGGCGCCACGATGCCGAGGTGGCTGACGATCTGCTCGTACGCCGCCTGCCGCACCTCGTCGATCATCGCGTTGGTCCGGCTGCTGCCGACCGCCGGACCGCCGCGCATCAGCGCCGAGAAACCGGGCCCGTGGTCGTCGACGAACGCGAAGAACCGGCCCATCACCCGCAGCAGCCGCGCCCCCAACGGGCCCTCGTGGGGCTCGCGGAACCGATCGGCCAGCTCGTCGGCGGCCCGTCGCAGCGCGGCTTCGTACAGGCTCAGCTTGCCGGGGAAGTAGTGGTAGACCAGCGGCCGCGATATCCCGGCGGCCGCCGCGATCTCGTCGATCGACACATCGTCGGGCGACCGGTTGCTGAACAGCTCCAGGGCGACCCCGATCAGCTGCTGCCGCCGCTCCTCGACACCCATTCTGCGTCGCACCCCGGTTGTCATGCCGACACCCTACTTCTCCCCGCGGGCGGGGAGTCCCCTGCGCCGTCGCTACAGGTCCAGGGCCAGCCGCCCGCCCGCCGCCCGCGAGACGCACAGCAGCATCGAGTCCGCGCGCTCCGCGTCGGTGAGGAGTTCGTCGCGGTGCTCCACCTCGCCCTCCAGGACCCGGTGCCGGCAGGTTCCGCAGAAACCCTGCTCGCAGGAGTACGGGGTGGCGGGCAGCGCCCGGCGCACCGCCGTCAGGGCGGATTCACCGGCCGCGACCTCGACGGTTGCGCCCGAGCGGCGCAGTTCCACGGTGAAGGGCCGCGCCGGGCCGGGCGCCGCCGGGGCGAACCGCTCCAGGTGCACCGCCGAGGGGGCGGCGGCCTCCGTCACGGCCCGCATCAGCGGTTCGGGCCCGCAGCAGTAGACCGGGGTGCCCGGCGCCGTCCGGGCGAGCGCGCCCAGGTCGGGCAGGCCCGTCTCGTCCTGCGGCGCGATCGTGACCCGGTCCCCGTAGACGGCGAGTTCGGGCAGGAACGGCATCGAGGCGCGCGAACGCCCCCCGTACAGCAGGGTCCAGTCGGCGCCCGCCGCAGTGGCCGCGCGGAGCATGGGCAGGATCGGGGTGATCCCGATGCCGCCCGCGACGAACGCGTAGGACGGGGCGGGGAGCAGCGCGAACCGGTTGCGCGGCGGCCGCAGTTCCAGCAGCGCCCCCTCCACCAGCCGGGCGTGCGCCTCGCGCGAGCCCCCGCGGCCGTCCTCGACGAGCCGGACCGCGATGGTGTACCGCCCGGCATCGGCCGGGTCCCCGCACAGCGAGTACTGGCGCACCAGCCCCGAGGGCAGCACGAGGTCGACGTGGGCGCCCGGGGTCCACGCCGGCAGCGGGTCCGTCGGCGACGCCGACTCCAGCGTCAGCAGCACGACCCCGTCGGCCGGTTCGCGGCGGACGGTGACGCGGGCCCGCAGCAGCCGGCGCGGGGAGTGGCCCGACACCGGGGTCTCCAGGGCGGGGAGCGGCCACAGCGGGGAGCGGCCTATCCGGGCGCGCAGCGCCCGCCGGGTCAGTACGGCGGCACCCGCCAGCGCCGTCACGGCGAGGGTCCGCTTCACGGCCGCACCCCGCCGTTCGCGCCGGGAGAGGCGGCCAGGTAGGCCACCGCCTGGGCCGTGGAGCCCTCCTGGGAGGGGTGGTAGGCGCGGGAGAGGTAGGTCGGGATCGACTTCAGCATCGCCCCCGCGGAGGGCAGCACCCCCTGCTGTCCGGCCCGGAGGAACTGGCCGAGGGAGGCCTTCGCGGCGGGCAGCGAGGGGTCGTTCTCCATGAAGAAGCGGGCGCCGCGCTGCCAGAGGAAGACCAGGGCGGTGAAGGCGGTGGCCCAGGTCCGGGCCCGGCGGCGGTAGTTGCCGTCGACGTGCATGAAGAGGTCGAAGGCCACCGAACGGTGCTCGACCTCCTCCGCGCCGTGCCAGCGCAGCAGGTCCAGCATCATCGGGTCCGCGCCGCGGCGGTCGAGTTCCGCCGCGTTGAGGACCCAGTCGCCCAGGAACGCCGTGTAGTGCTCGATGGCGGCGATCATCGCGACCCGCTCCATCAGCCACCACCGGCGGGCCCTGCCGGGCGGCAGGGTCCGGTCGCCGAGCAGCTTCTCGAACAGCCAGTCCACCTGGGCGGTGTACGGGGTGGGGTCCAGGCCGAGGCGCCTCAGGTGGGGGAGGACGTCGTCGTGCGCGGTGGCGTGCATCGCCTCCTGCCCGATGAAGCCGATGACGTCCTCGCGCAGCCGCTCGTCCGTGATGTAGGGGAGCACCTGCTTGTAGACGTGCACGAACCAGCGTTCACCGGCGGGCAGCAGCAGGTGCAGCACGTTGATGGTGTGCCCGGCGAAGGGGTCGCCGGGCAGCCAGTGGAGCGGGGTGTCCTCCCAGGCGAAGGACACGTTCCGCGCGTGGAGGTCCGTGTGTTCCGTCTTCACGGGGACGGGCGCGAGCGGCCTATTAGACATGGCGTCAATGTACTGATGGGTACGGGAGAGGAAAACCCCTCGGGCGCCACGAATAAGAGCAACCGCCACCGACCCGCGGCCGACGCGGCCCGCCCCCAGGGGCGCGGGGAACTGTGCGCCCAGCCACCACCGGCCCGCATCCGACGGACAGCCCCGGCCTCCCCCGGCCCCGGAACCTAGCGGAGCACCCCGGCCTTCGTGCCGTCCGTCAGCTTTCCCGACAGGTCCACCTGCGCGCCCTCCTGCGCCTTCACGGCCAGCCGGTTGCCGTTCGCCGACCCGCTCACCCCGCCACCGGACACCGACAGCGACGCGAACTGCGCGCTGCCCGCCGCCAGGACGTACCACTGACCCGCGTGGGACTTCCACAGCACCCCGGCCAGCACCCGCGGCTCCCGGGGCCCGCACGCCGCCGAGCCCTCCGCCTTGGCCGCCTGGGCCGCGAGCGGCGCACCCGGCGCCAGGAACTGCGCCTGCACCCGGTCGGCCGTGCCCTGCCAGGTCTCCGCCCGGGTGCACAGCCAGGTGGCCGCCCCGTCGCCCTCGGGCAGCGGCTGCTTCGCGTACGTCCAGGCGTTGACCGTGCGCACCCCGTGCGAGCGCACCGAGGGCAGCAGGCACGCGATCCGCGCCCACTCGCCCAGCTCCGCGGCCTCCGTGACGTCGCGCGCCGCACCCGGGGCGCCCGAGGTGAGCCGGGCCGGGGGCAGCTCGCCCAGGTCCGTCACCAGCCGGGTCGCCCCGTCCCCGGTCAGCGACAGCGCGTTCCAGCTCGTACAGCTCCCGCCCGGCGCGGGCCCCAGCACCGGCGGGGTGATCCCCTCAGGGGTGAGCTTCAGCGCCGTCGGGGCCTCGGCGGGCTTGAGGAGGTCGCGCAGCGCGGCCCCGGTGACCCAGGGGGCCGTCAGGTAGCGGACGTTGTTGTCGACGCGGCTGAGCACCAGCCCCGTCGCCGTGTCCGCCGACGCCCCGTCCGTCCGGGCGAAGTCCAGGGCCGCGCCCGCCGTTCCGGAGCGCGGCTCCGCATAGCGGACCACGCGCAGCCCGTCGTACAGCAGGACCACCACGGCCTGGTCGACGACGCCCGCGAACAGCAGCTGCGGCGGGCCCATCGGCGGCCCCGACGGGGTGCCCGGGGTGGCCGAGACCACCACCGCCTTGCCGGGCCGGGCCCACACCGCCAGCGCCCGGCGCAGCAGCTCCGTGTCCTCGGCGCGGTCGCCGCGCGCGGGCCAGGCGGAGAAGTCCGTACGGGAGGAGGTGCGCCACACGGTGGGCGCGACCCGTACCAGCAGCCCCGGATCCAGGGCCTGTTCCGCCGCCGCGTTGCGCGCGTACGGCGGGGCGGCGGGCCCGTCGGAGCCCCAGCCGCCGCCCGGCAGCGCGAGCAGCGCCCCGCACACCGCGAGGGCCGCCGCCCCGGCCAGCGAGGTCCGCGCGAACCGGCGCCGGCGCAACAGGTCGGTGGGCCGGGCCTGGAGCACGCACGGGTCGAACTCGGGGGAGGCGAACAGGGCGTCGTGCGCCGGATCCCCGGACTCCGCGACGGCCGCCCCGGGATCGGCGACCCCGGCCTCGGCGAGCACCCGGAGCACCTCCGCCTCCGTGAGCCCCTCCAGCGCCCGCAGGACGCAGGCCGCCCTCCCCGGGCCGTTGAGCGTGGCCAGCCACTGGTCCAGGGCCAGCTCCTCGGCCCCGCCGGCGCGCGGGAACAGCCGCAGCCCCCACACGCGGGGCAGCGGCGAGGGCAGCTGCCCGCGCAGCGGGAGCGCCCGGAACGTCAGCGGGATCCCCGCCTCCAGGGCGGAGCGCAGCACGCGCAGCCGTACGTACGCGTACCCCGACTCGGCCCCGCCCGCCCCGCCGCGGGGGGCCGGGACCCCCCCCCGCCCCTCCCCGGTAACCGCCCCCCGCCCCCCGCCCACATCGG
>NZ_JBGWAB010000050.1:0-51120 GCF_041862025.1 Streptomyces sp. AB3(2024) | reverse complement strand
CCGCCGCCGCCCGGTCCGTCCGCCCGCGGGCCTGGCCGAAACCGGGCCGCCGGCCCCGAGGACTACCTCGGCTGACGGGCGCCCGGCCCCGCACTCTCACCGTCGTCGTCACGCCCCCCTGCCGGCTCGGGGCCGGGCCGCTCGGCGTCAGGCCGGGAGCAGGCGCAGGGTGAGGCCCAGGCGGGCGGGGCGGCCGGGCGCGGCCTCCAGCGGGGTGTTGACCCGGCCGGTCTCCACGCACAGGAAGTGGCGGTGGTCCTCGTCCGTCAGGTCGGCCATGCCCGCGGCCAGTTCGGGGCCCGGGTTCCAGACGATGACGTCGCTCGCCCCGTGGTGGGCGATCTCGACGGCCCGGCCGAGGGCCCGGTCGGTGACGAGGGCGATCTCGTCCGGTTCGGGGTAGACCCGTTCGATGTGGTCCGTCGGCGTCACCGCGCCGCCGGCGTCCGACACGTCCGACGCGAGGAGGTTGTCGCGGTAGTGCTTGCCGAGTCCCGAGACCTCGGCCTCGCCCAGGTCGCCGATCTGCAGGTAGGTGTGCAGGGCGGCCGTGCTCCGGTGCTCGCCGCTCGCCTCGACCTCGATGCCGCAGGTCTCGCCGAGCGTGATCCGGGTGGTCAGCGTGAACTCGTGCGGCCACAGGGCGCGCGTGACGTCCGAGGCCTCCAGCCGGAACACCAGCACGACCCCGTCCTCGGTCGTGTCGTGTGACACGAGGTCCCAGTCGAGGGTCCGGGCGAAGCCGTGCGAGGGCCTGGCGACGGTGCCGAACCACGGCCAGCACAGTGGCACTCCGCCCCGGACGGGGGTCCCCGCCACCCAGGCGTTCCGCTCGCCCAGCCACAGCCCCGGTGCGGCTCCCGCGGGCTGCCAGGCGATCAGCTGGGCCCCCTGGAGGCTGACCGCTCCCCGGACGCGCGGGTGGTCGACGACCAGGAGCGGGATCTCGCCGATCCGGCGGCGGGTGACCGACGGCGCGAGCTGTTCGAGGACGGGGAGGGCGAGCAGGTTGTCGTTCATGCGCCGACTCTTCAGAATCCGCACAAGAGAGTCAAGTCGGGCCCCGGGGGACACGCCCCGGACCGCGCGCGGGTGCGGCACGGCGGGTCCTGAAGTCCGCCGTGCCGCCTGCCGTGCCGTGCCGTGCCGCGCGTGCGCCGCGTACCGTTCCGTGCTCGAAAGGGCCCCCGTCGGGCCCGCCCGGTCCGGTGCTCGCGGCCGGCCTCAGCCGATCTGGTCGTAGTTCCAGTACTGGTCGAACAGCGGGGCCCACACCTCGGGCCACGGGGTGGTGGTGCTGCCGCAGGCACCCAGTACGGCCTGCGAACGGCGGCCCGTGTCACGGATGCACTGACCGGTGCTCGCTTCGACGATCTCCCAGCGGTTCGGGTACTCGGGAGTGCCGCGGTGGTTCCACGTGAAGGTGGAGCAACCCCAGCCCGTGGTCAGCGCGATCGGGGCGCCGGGCGCGGGGCTGCCGCCCTGCGGGCCGAGGCAGTAGGTGCCGAAGGCGCCGACGGTGAAGTTGCCGTTGCCCAGGCTCTGGAAGTGGAAGCGCTGGTGCAGCCCCGTCTTGCAGTCGAAGGTCTGGACGACCTGCCCGGCGTGCGGAGCCCCGCCGCCGCGGAGGTCGAGGCACTTCCAGCTGACGGCGGCACGCAGTTCGTAGATGGCCGCGCTGCGGAAACTCGTCGTGTACCGGATGCCGGGGTTCTCGGCGGCCTGCGCCGAAGTGGGCATGAGCAGGGCGGACAATCCGATCAGGGCAGTCACCACACCGTGCCTGCCGAGCCTGCCTGACTTTCGAGCCACGCGGTCATCTCCTGTCTCGCGACGGCCTTGACGCGAAGAACCTAGCGAGATCCACTGAATACCCGGTACCCACCCTTTCAGGGGGGTGTGTTCACTGCGGAGGCTGTGGTGAGTGGGGGCTCGGGGCTTCAGCGCGCCCAGCAGTTCATGATCTTGGCCACCGGGCTCTACCGGGCCAGCCACCTGACCGTGGGCGTGGTGTCCGTCGCCCGGCACACGCCCGGCGCGCCCGCCGCTTGGGGGATCCTCGCCACGGCCGTCGCGACCAGCCTGACGCTGTACGGCACGGCCCGCGCGGACGGTTGGTTCGGCCGCCGCTGGGTGTGGTGCGACGTCCTGGTGACGGGCTGCGCCCTGCCGTGGGCCGCCTGGTGGGCCCTCGGCGGTCCGACGGTGTCCCAGAGCGGCTGGCTGATGCTGCTGGGCGGATCGGCGAGCTCGGCCGCCGCCGCGGGCCTCGGCGTCCGGGGCGCCGCCACGTCGGCCGTACTGCTGCTCGCGACCTCCCTCGCGGTCCACCTGGTGGTGGCCGGCGAGCACTCGGCCGAACTGCTCGGCCACCTCAACGCGGTGCTCTCCTCCACGGTGATGGCATGGGTGTTCTGGTGGTACCTGCGGCGCCAGGGCGCCCTGCTGGACGCCGCCCAGAGCCAGGCGGTGACCGCCGAGGCGGCACGGGCCCGCCAGGCCGAGCGGATGGCCCACCACGCGGCCCTGCACGACACGGTCCTGGCCACCCTGACCACGATCGCCGCCGGGCGCGTCGACGCCAACGCGGCGCCCGTGCGCGAGCGGTGCGCGCGGGAGGCGGCCTACCTGAGGCGGCTCGTCCAGCAGGAGGACGGCGCGCCGCGCCGCCGCGGGGGAGCCGTCCCCGGGGCGACGGCGGCCACGGCCGTCGGCGCCGCCCTGGAGGCGGCCGCACGCTCCGCGGAGTGCCTGGGACTGAGGGTCGCCGCCCAGTACCACGCACTGCCCGCCGTCCCCCGCGCGGTGGCCGTCGTCCTGGAGGCGGCCGTCTGTGAGGCGCTGAACAACGTACGGAGCCACGCCGGGACGGGAGAAGCCTTCCTGACCGCCGTCGGCGACGGGGACGGGAACCTCACGGTCACGGTCGTGGACCGGGGCGCCGGGTTCGACCCGGCCGCGGCGGACGGGAGCGGCGGGACCGGGCTGCGCCGCTCGGTCCACGCCCGGATGGCCGCGATCGGCGGACTCGCCGGGGTGGAGAGCGCTCCCGGCGAGGGCACCCGGGTCGAACTGCGCTGGCCGGCGTGATCACGGTGGCGGTCGTCGACGACGACCGGATGATGCTGGACGGACTGAGCTCCTGGCTGGCCTCGGGCGCCCGGCTGCGGCTGCTGGCGGCGGTGGCGACCGTGGACGCGCTGCTCGCCGGGCCGGGACGCGCGGCTGACGTGGTGCTCCTCGACCTGGTGCTGCGGGACTCCTGCGCGCCCGAGGACAACGTCCGCAGGCTGCGCGCGGCGGGCAGCCGGGTCCTGGTGATCAGCACGGTGGCCGACCGGGCCCGGATCGTGGCGGTGGTGGCGGCCGGCGCGGACGGCTACCTGACCAAGGACCACGACCTGGACACCCTGGTCGCGGCCGTCGAGACGGTGGCCGGGGGCGGTACGGCCCACTCGCCCGAGCTGGCCTTCGCCTGGGCGCACGACACCTGCCCGGACCGGCCGCGGCTGGCGCCCCGGGAGCGGCAGGTGCTCCTGGACTACGCCTCCGGGCTGACCCTGAAGGCGACCGCCCGGCGCGCCGGGATCAGCCCGAACACCGCGAAGTACTACCTCGACCAGGTCAAGGAGAAGTACCGGCGCGCGGGCCGGCCGACGTACACCAAGACGGACCTGGCCCGCCGGGTGCGCGAGGACGGTCTCGACGGCTGAGGTCCCCGCGGCCGACGGCCGACCGGGTCCGCCCGCCGCTCACTTGCCCTTGAGCTTGGCCCAGACCCTTTCCAGGGCCCGGATGTCCTCGTCGTCGAGCCGTTCGTCGAAGACCTCCCGCAGTGCCTCGCGACGGGTGGCGTCGGCCTCGGCGAAGGCCGTGCGCCCGGCGGGGGTGAGGGCCACGGAGACGGAACGGGCGTCCGTGGCGGAGGGGAGGCGCTCCACCAGGCCCCGTGCCTGGAGCTGGTCGACCACCCGGGAGACCTGGCTGCGGCTGAGGAGCGTCTTGGAGCCCAGGGCGGAGGCGGCGACCGGTTCGCGCTGCGCGCTCAGCCAGAGCATCACCTCGAACCAGGAGAGCGGCAGCTCGTGGGCCCGGGACAGGGCCTGGTCGATGCGGGCCGAGAGCGTGGTGCCCGCCCAGATCAGGCCGTAGAAGGCGTGATCGCGAGGGGTCAGTTCACCCATGGTGAGGTCGGTACGAGCCATGGGGGGAGCCTACCCGTTTGCGTGTGCGCGCACATATCTCTATGGTGTGTGTGCACGCACATAAACCTGTGCGCGTCGGCCCGTCCCTCGGCGCCGTCCCCGCCCCACCCCCCGGAGCACCCCATGACCACGCCGCACGCCCCCCGTACCGTCCTCGTCACCGGCACCTCCTCCGGCATCGGTCTGGCCGCCGCGGTGGCCGCCGCCGAGGCCGGATGGCAGGTCGTCGCCACCATGCGCGACACCGGCAAGGCCGCACCGCTGCGCGCCGCGGCCGCCGAGTCCGGGGTCGAGGGCCTCGTCGACGTCATGCGCCTGGACGTGGTCGACGCCGCCTCCGTCGACGCCTGCCTGGAGGAGGTGCTCGCGCGGTACGGCCGTCTCGACGCGGTCGTCAACAACGCGGGCGCCGGCCGGGTCGGCACGATCGAGCAGGGCACGATCGACGACGTCCGCGCCACGATGGAGGTCAACTTCTTCGGCGTCGTCCAGGTCACCCGCGCGGCCCTGCCTCACCTGCGCGCCTCCCGGGGGCGCGTGATCACGGTCACCAGTGTCGGCGGTGTCATCGGCCAGCCCTTCAACGAGGCCTACTGCGCGGCCAAGTTCGCCGTGGAGGGGTTCATGGAGTCCCTCGCCCCGGTCGCGGCCACGGTCGGCGTCGACGTCACCGTCGTCGAGCCCGGCGCGGTGGCCAGCGAGTTCGTGGCCAGCATCGGCGTGGACGTACCGGCGATGGTGGCCGCGGCGGGCCCGTACGGCGACGCCCTCCAGACCTACATCGCGCGCACGACGCAGTCCTTCACCACGGCCCAGACCCCGGCCGAGGCCGCCCGCCCGATCGTGGACGCCCTGACCGCCGACCGGCCCCCGTTCCGGGTGCAGACCTCGGACTGGGCCCGCGCGTTCGTGGCCCCCAAGCTCGCGGACGCGGACGGGTCCGCCGTGCAGGCACTGACCGGCGGCTGGGTCCGCTGACACCGGCGCGGAGGCCGGCGCCGGTCCCCGCGCCCCCGCCCGCGCCCCGCCTCACGCGGCGGTCCAGCCGCCGTCCATCGGGAAGGACGCGCCGGTGACGTGGGCGGTGTGCGGGCCGCAGAGCCACAGGGCGACCGACGCCACCTCCTCCGGTTCGATCAGCCGCTTGATCGCGGACCCGCGCAGCAGCACCTCCTCGACGACCCGCTCCGGCGGGATGCCGTGGGCCTGCGCCTGCGCGGCGATCTGCCGCTCCACCAGCGGTGTGCGCACGTACCCCGGGTTCACACAGTTGCTGGTCACCCCCCGCGCGGCCCCTTCGAGGGCGGTGACCTTGCTCAGCCCCTCCAGGGCGTGCTTGGCGGTCACGTAGCCGGACTTGAAGGGGCTGGCCCGCAGCCCGTGCACACTGGAGATGTTGACCACCCGCCCCCAGCCGCGCCCGTACATGTGCGGCAGGGTCCGGCGCAGCAGCAGGAACGGGGCGGTGACCATCACCCGTTGCAGCGTCTCGAACCGCTCCGGCGGGAACTCCTCGATGGGCGAGAGGTGTTGGAGTCCCGCGTTGTTGACGAGGACGTCGACCGCCGAGGGCAGCCCCTCGACGGCGGCGGGGTCGGCCAGGTCGGCCGTGTGGGCCCGCCCCCCGACCTGTTCCGCCACCGCCGCGGCGGCCCGCGCGTCGACGTCCACGACGTGCACGAGGGCCCCGGCGGCGGCCAGCGCCACCGCGCAGGCCCGCCCGATGCCCCCGCCCCCACCGGTCACCATCGCCACGCGCCCCGCGAGGTCGGCTCCCGCGCCCCCGCCCGCCGTTCCACCGAGTGAGGTGGTGAATCCGCTTGTCATGCACGGCACGCTAGAGCCCCGGGCGCCCCGTTCCGATGTGGCCCGCCCCCACACTCCCGCCCCCGGCTGTGGTGCCCACGCCCACCACCCCCGCCGGGCGGCGGCCCGTGCGCTCAGGCCGTGCCCGCCAGGGTGCGGTAGCGGCCGGGCGTGGTGCCGAACTCGCGGTTGAAGGCGTGCGACAGGGCGTACGGGGTGGCGTAGCCGACGCGGCGCGCGACGGTGGCCAGCGGGTCGTCGGAGTCCCTGAGCAGGGTCGCGGCGAGGTTCAGCCGCCACCAGGTGAGGTAGGCCATCGGCGGGCGGCCGACCAGGGAGGTGAACCGCCTGGCCAGGGTGGGGCGCGACACCCCCGCCTCGGCGGCCAGCCGCTCGGTGGTCCACGCGGAGGCCGGGTCCGAGTGCAGCGCCCGCAGCGCGGCGGCCGTGACCGGGTCGCCCAGGACGGCCGGCCAGGTCCCCGGGGTGCCCTCGGCGACCACCCAGGAACGGATCATGTACACGAGGAGCAGGTCGAGCAGGCTGGGCACCGCGATGCACGCGCCGGGCTGCCGCTCGTCCATCTCCCGCCCCAACAGGTCGATGGCCGAGCGGAGTTCCGGGTGGCTGCCGACCCGGTTCGGCAGGTGGACGACCTGGGGGAGTTCGGCCATCAGCGGGTGCGTCCGGCTCCGGTCGAGCCGGTACTTGCCACACAGCATCTCCACCACCCCCGGCCCGTCCCCGGGGCCGGTGTCCGGCTCCCGCCCCCGCCTGCGCGCCACGGCCTCCTCGAACGGCACCGCCCGCGCCACGGCCGCCGCGTCGGCGGGCCCGTCGGCGATCACGTGCCCCGCGCCGTGCGGCAGCAGCACCGCGTCACCCGTGCCGAGGGCGACCGGCGCACCGCCGTCGGGCAGCAGCCAACAGCCGCCCTGGAGCACCACGTGGAACCCGGCACCCTCGTAGGGCGCGAAGCGCGCGCACCACTTGCCGCCGATCCGCACCCGGTCGGAGGAGGGCCGCCCGATGCGTACGGCCGAGATAGCGTCGCTCACCACGTCCATCCGTCCAGGCTACCCACGGGCGTCAAGACGTGAGACGCATGCGTATCCCCATGAGCCGAAGGGGCATTGAGCCACTCAACCGGCCCTCCGTAGAGTCGGGTCCATGGAGAACGAGAGCAAGCAGAGCATGGTGTTCGGGGACGTCGAGGTCATCCGGGTCGTCGAGTGGCAGGGGCCCTTCGTCCCCTCGCTCGGGCTCGTGCCCACGTCCGGGGAGCGGATGTGGAAGGAGAACGAGGACTGGCTGGCGCCCGACCACTGGCACCCGGAGGAGGACCTCGCCGTGGTGGCCCTGCAGAGCTGGGTCCTGCGCAGCGGCGGCCGTACGGTCCTGATCGACACCGGGGTGGGCAACGGCCGCGAGCGGCCCGGCTCGCCGCGCTTCCACCACTGGCAGGGGGACTTCCTCGGCGCCCTCGACCGTGCCGGGGTCAGCCCCGAGGAGGTCGACGTGGTCGTCAACACCCACGTCCACGGCGACCACGTCGGCTGGAACACCCGGGACGAGGCGGGGGAGTGGGTGCCCACCTTCCCCAACGCCCGATACCTCCTGCCGGCCGCCGACGACTTCCACTTCGGCCCGCGGGGCGGCTACGGCGACGGGGTCCGGGAGGACGACCGGCTGATCTACGAGGACAGCGTCGCGCCCGTCCACCGGGCCGGCCAGGCCGTCCTCTGGGAGGGCTCCCACCGCATCGACGAGCACCTCACCCTCGAAGCCGCCCCCGGGCACACCCCCGGCTCCTCGGTGCTGCGCCTGGACTCCGGTGGCGAGCGCGCCGTCTTCGTCGGTGACCTCCTGCACAGCCCGGTCCAGATCCTCGACCCCTCCCACAACAGCTGCTTCTGCATGGACCCGGCGCAGGCGGCCGCCACCCGCCGGCGGATCCTCGCCCGTGCCGCCGCCGAACGGGAACTGGTCGTACCCGCGCATTTCGGCGGGCCGGGGGCCGTGGAGGTCCGCGCGGAGGGAGAGGGGTTCGCCCTCACCCGGTGGGCCGCCTACGGTCCGGGCCGCTGATCCCACGGCCGGACCCGGCCGGACCCGGCCGCACCGGCCGGGTCGGTCCGGCCGGCCGCGCCGACCGGATTGAACGGTCGGATCATCCGACTGTTACCGTCCAGGGCATGCCCGAGCTGATCGCCCCCACCCGCCGTCTCCGGGCCTCCTGGCTCTCCGCCCAGGAGGAGTGGGGGCAGGACGCCCACATGGACGGCGCCGGCCTGGACCGCGAGGACGACGTGGACAGCCCCGAGGGCTTCGCCGCCTGGACGCGGCGGCTGCACGGCTACGCGGACCGTACGGCGCCGATCGAGCAGGGCCGCGTCCACGCGACGTACTGGTGGATCGCCGACGGCGACACCTACCTCGGCGCCATCGACCTGCGCCACTACCTCAACGGCTTCCTCCTCGACGCCGGGGGCCACATCGGCTACAGCGTCCGCCCCTCCGCCCGCGGGCGCGGGCTCGCGGGCTGGGCGCTGCGCGAGGTCCTCCACGAGGCGCGCGTCCTCGGGATGGACCGGGTCCTGCTGACCTGCGACCCCGGGAACGAGGCCTCCGTGCGCACCATCGAGCGGGGCGGCGGCCTCCTGGAGGACGTCCGCGACACCCTCGTCGGACCCAAGCGGCGGTACTGGATCACCCTCTGACCGCGGGCTCGCACCCCCGCGCACCGCACCACCCGGCCGGGACCGACCGGGCCGGGACGGGCACGCCGTCGAGGTGGAGGCCGGACGGGTCGATCCAGTGGCCGGTGCGGTGGACGCCGCGGCCCTCCGCCCCGGTGTTCGCGTGAGGGCGTGCAGGATCCGGTGCGGTCAGGCGGGCTGCCACAGCTCGATCCGGTTGCCCTCCGGGTCGGTGACCCAGCCGAACCGGCCGACACCCTCCATCTCCTGCGTTTCCTCGGCCACGTCCGCGCCCCCGGCGCGCAGTTGCGCGAGCATCGCGTCCAGGTCGCGGACCCGGAAGTTGAGCATGGTCTGCTGGGTGGGGGAACCGAAGTAGTCGGTCCCGGACTCGAACGCGGCGAACACCGTCGGACCGGCGCTCTGACTCCACAGGCCGTTCTCGTCGGCGTCCAGCCCCAGACAGTCGCGGTACCACGCGCCCAGGGCCACCGGGTCGGCGGCCCGCATGAAGTGTCCACCGATTCCAAGCACACGTTCCATGCCGCCATCCTGCCAGTCCGGCGACCGGGCGGTCCGGCACCACACCACCGGACGCCGCCGCACCCGTGCCGCCCGCGCCGTACGGGGGACGGCACGGGCGGCACGGTGGCACGGGGGCGTTCGCGGATCAGCGGGCGTTGCGCTCCGGCAGGTCCACGTCGGCCGGGGCCGGGGCGGTGGCCGGGGCGGTGGCCGCGAAGCCGCGCGCGGTCGCCTTGACCGGCTTCTTGCCGCAGAAGGCCGCTTCGAGGGTGCCGCCGAGTGCGGTGTTCGCCGCACCCCGGTTCGAGGTGTTCGCCATCGCGGCCAGGCTGCGCTTGCCGTCACGGGTGGAGAAGGCGTACGTGTAGAAGCCCTGCACGGTGCCCGTGTGGCCGTAGACGGAGGTGCCGCAGGACAGGTCGTACCGGCGCAGGCCCAGCCCGTAGAAGCGGGTGTTGGTCGCGTCGGTCGGGGTCATGGTGAGCATCTGGTCGAGCATCTGCGGCGGGAGCAGCCTGCCCGTCACCAGGGCCGAGGTGAAGGTGTTGAGGTCGGCCGCGCTGGAGATCATCGCCCCGGCGGACTGGGCCCAGGACACCGTCTGCTCGGTGGAGTCGACCAGCGGTGCACCGGCCTCGTCCGGGTGCAGGTAGCCGTTGGCGTGCAGGCCCTTGATCTTCGTGTCCGGATGCACGTAGGAGGTGTTGCGGAGCTTCAGGGGCTTGATGATGCGGCGGTCGTACTCCTTGACGACCGGGTTCCCGGTCGCCTTCTCGATGAGCATGCCGACGACCACGAAGTTGGTGTTCGAGTAGCTGTACGCGGCGCCAGGCTCCCCCGTGCGGGGCTCGTTCAGCGAGAGCTGCACCAGCTCCTGGTAGCTGAACACCTTGTTGCGCACGGCCTCGAAGCCGGGCACGGTGTTGTTGAACATGGCGTTGGTGTAGTCGGACAGCCCGCTGCGGTGGGTCATCAGGTGACGGACCGTGATCCGGTCGTCCGGCAGCAGCCCCGGCAGGTAGTGGTTGACCGGCTGGTCCAGCTCGATCTTCTTCTCCGCCACCAGCTGCAGCAGCACGACGGACGAGAAGGTCTTGGTGACGCTGCCGATCCGGAAGCGGGCGTCGGTGTCCATGGCCGCGCCGCTCACCTTGTCGCGGACGCCCGCCGTCTTGGTCTGGACGCCGTCCACACCGCTGATCCGGGCCATCGCCCCCGGCGCCCCCGCGGCGAGGGTGTTCTGCAACGCGGCCTGCAGGGCCTCCAGATCGGGCGCCGGCAGGGCGGTCCCGGCGCCCTGCGCCGCCTCGGCGGAAGCGGCCGGAGCGGCCTGGGCGGCGGTGGCCGGCGCCACACCGGCCACGACGGCCAGGAGGGCGGCGCTGACGGCCAGACGTCGGTTCATGGGGAGGTGCACGTTGATCCTCGATCGGTCGGGTACTGGTCGGGGTACCCCACGGCCGCCGACTGGGTTGCCGAACAACGCAGTTGACGGCCGGGTTGGTCAAGATCCTACGGAACGTCACCGGGAGCCTGACACCGGCCTCCCGGACGGGACGTCCTCGACGACCCGACCGGAGCCCGTCACGCTCCGTCAACGAGGCCTTCGGCGCCACCATTTGACGGGGGTTGCCCGAAAGGGCAGCGGCGAGGGCAGGCTTCTCCGGGCGCGACCGGCCCGCCGCGCCGCCGGCGCCGGACACGTGACCGGTCCGACCCGGGGTCGGAGCCCGAGGAGCCGACGCGCGACCCGCGGAGACGGGCGTACGGGAAGCCCGGCTCGGCACCCGCCGCCCGGTGAGGGGCTCCGGGGTCCGCAGGGCTCCGGCGGCGCGTGCGCCGGGTTCGACTGGCCGCGGCTCGGTCCGATCGGTCTCGCCCCGCCCCGCACCCGCCCCGGCCCGCCACCCGCCCTGACCAGGGCTGATGCCGTGCACGCCCGCCCCGTACCGGCCCGCCGCCTGCGCGGACCCCGGCGAGCGGAAATATGATGAGCAGGATCCCGCGCAGCGGAAGCGAAGGCGGAAGCGAAGGCGGAAGCAGAGGCACATGGACGTACTTCGGAGCGGTCCGTGACCCGGCGCCGCCCCCCTCGGCCGGACAGCGCCGACCTGCTGAGCATGCTGGGGCAGCTCACCGCCCAGGCACGGGAGGGGGCCGAGCTGCACCAGGCCCGCGTGGAGCTGGCCGAGGCCCTCCAGCGGGAGCTGCTGCCCGCGACCCTGCCCGCCCTGCCCGGACTGCGCGCCGCCGCCCGGTACACGCCCGCCCGGCGCGGGCTGGAGATCGGCGGCGACTGGTACGACGGGTTCCTGGTGGCGCAGGACGCCGTCGCCTTCTCCATAGGCGACGTCCAGGGCCACGACGTCGCGGCCACGGCCTTCATGGGCCAGGTCAGGGTCTGCCTGCGCGCCCTGGCCTCCGTCATCGCCGACCCGGGCGAAGTCCTGAACAGGGTCAACGAGGTCCTGCTCGCGATGGACAGCGAACTGTTCGCGACCTGCACCCTGCTGCGCGTCGATCCGCGTACGGGCGAGATCGCGGGCGCACGGGCAGGCCACGTACCGGCCGTCTGGGCCACCGCCGACGGCCGCTACGGCATCGCCGAGGACGCCGGGGGCCCGCCGCTGGGCACGCTGCCCGGAGCGCGCTACGAGGTCACCCGGCGCACCCTGGCGGGCGCGGGGTCCATCGTCCTGCTCACGGACGGGGTGGTCGAGGGGCCGGCGTTCCCGATCGAGGAGGGGCTGGCGCGCGTGCTGCGACTGGTCCGGGACGCCGCGGGAGGGGATCCCGACGAGCTCGCCGCCGAGGTGCTGAAGGTGGCCGATTCCACCGGGCACGCCGACGACGCCGCCGTGCTGGCCATCGGCTACGACCTCGGCTGACCGGTCCCGGCGCCCGCCGCCGTGCGCCCGACTTCCCCGCCGCGCGTGTCACGCCGCGCCCGCGGGCCCGGACTGTTGTCTGATGCTGTGATGCGCACCGTGGAATGGCGAGGTCCGGCCCTGGCGCTGTCGCGGATCCTCGCCGTCGCCGCGGCCTACTACGTGTCCGGCCGGCTCGGCCTGCTCTGCCAGGTGGTCGTCGAGGGTTCGGTCGTCACGCCCCTGTGGCCGCCCACCGGCATCGCCCTCGCCTCCCTCCTGTGGTTCGGCCCCCGGATCTGGCCCGGGATCGCGGTGGGCACGTACCTGACCATCGAGAACCTCAGCTCCTTCAGCGCGTCCGACATCAGCATCGTCGCGGGCAACGTCCTCGCCCCGCTGTGCGCCTACGCGCTGCTGCGCCTGGTGGACTTCCGGCCCGAGCTGGACCGGCTGCGGGACGGAACCGCCCTGGTCTTCCTGGGCGGCATGCTCCCGATGCTGATCAGCGCCGGCACCGGCTGCGGGACCCTGCTGCTCACCGGGAACCTGCCGGCGTCGAACTTCTGGGCCGTGTGGTCCGCCTGGTGGACGGGGGACACGATGGGGGTGCTGCTGGTGACCCCCCTGCTGCTGGTCCTGCGCCGGCCCCGGCTGCCGCGGGACCCGTACCGGGTGCTGGAGGCCGTGGCCCTCGCGGTCGCCACGGCCACGGGCACGTTCCTCGCCACGAGGAGCACCCTGTCCCTGCTCTTCCTCGTCTTCCCGCTGCTGATCTGGGCGGCCGTGCGCTTCCAGCTCGCCGGGAGCGCCCCGTGCGCCCTGCTCGTATCGGTCCTGGCGATCTCGGCGGCCACCGAGAGCGTCGGCCCGTTCGCCGGGCACACCCTGCTGGAGATCATGGTCAACCTCCAGGCCCTCAACGGGGCGGCGGCCCTGACCGGGCTCCTGCTGGCCGCCCTCGTCACCGAGCAGAACAACATCCGGATGAAGATCGAGGAGGTGTGCGAGGACCTGGCGGAGGTGGTGGCCCACCTCACGCCCCGGAAACAGGCGGACTAGCCGGCGCCGCGGGCCGGGCGGGCCGCCGGACCGCCGGGCCGCGGTGCCGTGGTCCACGGGCGGTCCGGTCCCGGCCCGGCCGGGCGCGGCCCCTACGCTGGGCCCGTGACGAACGCGAACGTGGTGGGTGCGGGGCAGGGCGGCCGGGTGCTGTACGGGTGCATGGGGCTGGGCGGGAGCTGGGATCCGCAGCCGTACGGACCCGGGGACGTCGATACCGCCGAGGCCGCCGTCCACGCCGCCCTGGACATCGGGATCACCGTCTTCGACCACGCCGACATCTACCGCCACGGCAAGGCGGAGGCGGTCTTCGGCGAGGTCCTCGCCCGGACCCCGGGCCTGCGCGAGCGGATCGTCCTGCAGACCAAGTGCGGCATCCGGCTCCCGGAGGGGGACCGCCCCGGCCTCTACGACCTGCGCGGGACGAGCATCGTCCGCCGGGTGGAGGAGAGCCTGGCCCGGTTGAGGACCGACTCCGTGGACGTCCTGCTGCTCCACCGCCCCGACCCGCTGGCGGACCCGGACGACATCGCCTCCGCCCTGATGTCCCTCCACCGGCAGGGCCTCGTCCGCGGCTTCGGGGTCTCCAACACGGGCGCCGCGCAGATCGCCCGCCTCCAGGCCCGCCTGGACGTCCCGCTGGTCGCCAACCAGCTGGAGATGAGCCTGCACAGTCGCGCCTGGGTCGAGGCGGGGGTCCTGCTCAACACTCCCGAGGGGGCCGCGCACGGCTTCCCGTCCGGCACGCTGGAGCACTGCCAGGAGCACGGCATCCGCCTCCAGGCCTGGGGCGCCCTGGCGCGGGGACGTTTCACCGGCGGCCAGCAGACCCCCGCCGAACACGCCACGGCCGAGCTCCTGGCCGACCTCGCCCGCCGCAAGGACACCACCCCGGAGTCGGTCCTGCTGTGGTGGCTGACGCGGCACCCCGCCGACATCGCCCCCGTCATCGGCACCGCCCGCCCCGACCGCATCCGCGCCTGCCGCGATGCCTCCCTGCGCGCGCCCGACCTCACGCACGAGGAGTGGTACGCCCTGTGGACCACCGCCCGGGGCCTCCCGCTGCCCTGAGCCGGAGGCCGGTCAGAGGCCGGTCAGGCCGCTGCCGATGCGCTTCCACACGGAGCGCGTCGCCCCGAAGCCGCTCTCGTGCTCCCAGACGTGGGTGCAGCCCGGGCACTGGAGGTGGAGCAGGCTCCCGGTGTTGGAAAGCATGTAGCGCCAGTGCTCCGAGCAGCTCCGGCGCTCGTCGCACGGGGCGCAGCCGCGGGCGTCGTCGCAGTTCGGGCAGGCCACCCAGGCGCGTCGCCCGATGTCGGCCTGCGGGTCAAGCGGCAGCACGGCCGCCCCCGCGCGCGGGCAGCACTCCGGCCGCGACGAGCTCCTCGTACACGCGCTGCTGCTCCGCGTCGAGGCCGGAGTACAGCAGGTCGTACGCCGCCTCCTCGCCGCGCAGCACCTCGATGGGGTCCCAGTCGGGGCCGAGGGCGGCCATCACCTGGGCGCGCCGGGCCACCTCCTGGGAGGTCAGGTCGACGTCGAAGGGCACCAGAGCGGGGCCACCGGGCTCGGTGGGGCCGTCGGGGCCGGTGTGGGGGGTGTGGCCGTGGGGGGTCATACCTCGAAGTTAGGTAACCCTTCTTTTCCCGGTCAAGGGAGGGTGGGCGGAGTCACAGCGGGCCACGGGCCGGGGGCGGGCGGCCGCCCGATGGATATGGAGGGCCGGATTCCTTACCGGTCAAGGGCATTCGGACCTCACGGGGCGGCCGTATGAGCGCCACCACTGTGGGGGATACATGTATCTGCGGAGTGATCCCGCGACGCATTCGATTCAGGGGGAATGGAATGGCGACTCGGCCCGACAGGATCGATCTGCTGGAACTCGGTCCGGACTTCGTCCGCGACCCGTATCCGGTCTACGCGCGACTGCGGGCCGAGGGGCCCGTCCACCACGTACTCACCCCGGACCGCCAGGACGTCTGGCTGGTCGTCGGACACGAGGCCGGCCGTACGGCCTTCACCGATCCCCGGCTGAGCCGCGACTGGCGCCGCTCCGGCGACATCGGCAAGATCATCAACACCGAGCAGGACCACCCCGCGCTCGCCCACATGCTCATGGCCGACCCGCCGGACCACACCCGGCTGCGCCGTCTGGTGGCAAGCGCGTTCACCCCGCGGCGGATCGAGACCCTGGCCCCGCGCGTCCGGCAGATCACCGACGAACTGCTGGACGCCATGGCGGCGCTCCCGGAGCGCCGGGCCGACCTGGTGGACGCCTTCGCCTTCCCGTTGCCCATGACCGTGATCTGCGAGCTGCTCGGTGTACCGGAGCTGGACCGCGGTGCGTTCCGCGGCTGGTCCAACGAGATGGTCTCCCGCACCAGCCCGGAGGCCGAGGCCGCCGCGTACGCGCAGATGCCCCGGTACCTCGTCGGGCTCATCGAGGCCAAGCGCGCCGCGCCCGGCGACGACCTCCTCAGCGCGATGATCCACGCCGTCGACGAGGGCGGCGACCGCCTCTCGCCCGACGAGCTCATCGGCATGAGCGTCCTGCTGCTCATCGCGGGGCACGAGACCACCGTCAACATGATCGGCAACGGGATGCGCGCCCTGTTCGCCCACCCCGACCAGCTGGCCGACCTGCTCGCCCACCCCGACCTGCTGGACGGGGCGATCGAGGAGATGCTCCGCTACGACGGGCCGGTGGAGACCTGCACCGACCGCCTCGCCCTGGAGGACGTGGAGATCGGCGGGGTGGTGATCCCGGCCGGTTCCGCCGTCCTGATCGCCATGGCCGACGCGGACCGGGACCCGGCGCGCTTCGTGGACCCGGACCGTTTCGACATCCGCCGTGACGCCCGCGGCCACATCGCCTTCGGCCACGGCCTGCACCACTGCCTCGGGGCGCCCCTCGCCCGCCTGGAGGGCCGCATCGCGCTCCGCTCCCTGCTGGACCGCTTCCCCGGCCTCACCGACGACGCCGGCGGGGCCGAGCCGGCCTGGGTGCCGGGCATGCTGATCAGGGGCGTAAGGCAGCTGCCCGTTCGCTGGTGATCCGGTCCCGGGGAGGGGCCCGCGTCCGCGGCCCCTCCCCGGGATCAGGAGCCGGGCGTCGTGCCCGGCCCGGGAGGGTACGGGACCACGGCGGCCGACGGATCGTCGGCGGGCCCCACCGGCCGGCGTCGACGGGCGAAGGCGTGGGCGAACTCCACCGGGTGACCGAGCGTCAGCGTGTCCGCGCCGCCCGCACCGCAGGGCCCGGAAGGCGACGGGGCCCCGCCGTCCACCCGGTACCCCGTACGGATCAGTTGGTCGTCCGGGCCGCTGTGGTCCACGGCGGCGAAGCCTTCCGAGTCGGTGCCCCACTGTCCGTCGACCCGCCACGTGTAGCGCAGTTCCAGCAGGCCGGGACCGGGGCAGCTCCAGCGGAACCGGCCGACGCTCAGCTCGGAGCTGAAGCTCTCGAAACGGCTCCAGCCCCGGCCGTCCGGCAGGAAGACGAGTGCGCTGGTTTCCATCGCGCCCTGTTCCAGGGGCGCGCTGTCCCACAGGCCGGTCAGACGGTCGTCGAGAGGTGTCACCGCCCGATCATGGCCGATCCGGGCCGGCGGCGAGAACCCGGCCCCCGGAGCCGGGGAGCCGACCCGGTCAGGCCTGCCGGATCGCGGACACCTCGAACTCCAGGACGACCTTGTCGCCGACCAGGACGCCGCCGCCCTCCAGGGCCGCGTTCCAGGTGATCCCGTACTCCTTCCGGCTGATCGGCACCGAGCCCTCGAACCCCACCCGCAGGTTCCCGAACGGGTCGGTCGCGCTGCCCTGGTACTCGAACTCGATGCCGATCGGCCGGGTGACGTCCTTGATGGTGAGGTCGCCCGTGACGCGGAAGTGGGTTTCGTCCAGCGGCTCCACGCCCGTGGACACGAAGGTGATGTCCGGGAATTTCGGGGCGTCCAGGAAGTCGTTGGTGCGCAGGTGGCCGTCGCGCTGTTCGTTGCGGGTGTCGATGCTGGCGGCCTTGATGGTGACCGTCGCCGACGACTTCGCGGGATCCGTGCCGTCCAGGTGGGCGGTGCCTTCGAACTCGTTGAAGGCCCCGCGGACCTTGGTGACCATCGCGTGCCGGGCCACGAACCCGATCTGGGTGTGGGCGGGGTCGAGGGAGTAGTTCCCTGTGAGCGAGGTGAGGGGGGTCGTGGTCATGGACCTGCTCCGCGGGGGCTGGGGGACGGGGGGAGGCGCTGGACCACGCTAGCCAGACCCGCCCTGACCGGCGCGTGCGACCACGCCCACGGCGCCCGCGCGTCACCCGATCGGCGAACGTGCCCTGCCACGCCGGCCGGGAAGAACCGCGGTCCGGCCCGGGTCCGGGGCGCGGCCCCCCGGGGGCGGACCGGCCGTCCGGGCCTGACGGGCGGGACGCGGGCCGCCGAAGCGTCCCTTCCCCGGCCGCCCGCGGGAGGCGGCCACATGGAGGACGCGCCGGGAGGCGGCGCCGGACGCGGGGTAGCGCTGAGGAAGGGGGCCGGCGTCCGTCCGGGCACCGGCCCCGGCCCGCGCACGTCCCCCGCGTAAGGACCCCGCATGCAGCACGTCACCTTGAACAACGGCGTCGAGATGCCGGTCCTCGGCTTCGGCGTCTATCGGATTCCGCCGGAGGAGACCGAACGGGCCGTCGGCCAAGCCCTCGCCGCCGGATACCGCTCCCTCGACACCGCGGCCGCCTACGGCAACGAGGAAGCCGTCGGCCGCGCGATCAGGAGCAGCGGCGTCCCGCGCGACGAGCTGTTCGTCACCACCAAGCTGTGGATCTCCGACGCCGGCGAGGACAGGGCCGGGCGCGCGTTCCACACCTCGCTGCGCAAACTCGGCCTGGACCACGTCGACCTGTACCTGATCCACCAGCCGTACGGCGACGTCTACGGCTCCTGGCGCGCCATGCAGAACCTTCAGCGCGAGGGGCTGGTCCGGGCCATCGGGGTCTCGAACTTCCACTCCGACCGGCTGCTGGACCTGATGGACCACAACGAGGTCACCCCGGCGGTCAACCAGGTCGAGACCCATCCCTTCCACCAGCGCACCGGCGATCAGGAACTGATGGCCGGGCGCGGGGTCCAGATCGAGTCGTGGGGCCCCTTCGCCGAGGGCCGGGGCAACCTGTTCACCCACCCGGTGCTCGCCCGGATCGCCACCGCGCACGGCAGGTCGGTGGCGCAGGTCGTCCTGCGCTGGCTGGTCCAGCGGCAGGTCGTGGTGATCCCCAAGTCGGTGCGCCCGGAGCGGATGGCGGAGAACCTCGACGTCTTCGGCTTCGCGCTCACCGACGAGGAGATGGCGGCCATCGCGGCCCTGGACACCGGGGCGTCGGTGTTCTTCGACCACCGCGACCCGGCCGTGGTCAGCCGGCTCGGCAACATCACCATCGACACCTGAGGACGGCCGGGCGGCCGTCCTCACGGCGCCGGCGCCGGCACGGGGCGGCGCAGCAGGTAGAGCGCCGCCGCCGAGACCAGGACGGCCATGCAGGCGATGAACACCAGTCCGGCACCCTCCAGCCCGAGCGGGCCCGTCAGCACTCCCACGCCGATCACCGGCACCGAGATGCCCGCGTACGCCACCACGAACAGGGTGGAGATCACCGCCGCCCGGTGGTGCGGCGGGGACGCCCCGGCCACCGCGGACAGGGCCCCCCGGAAGGCCAGCCCCTGTCCCACGCCGCCCACCAGCGCGCTCAGCACCACCAGTGCCAGCAGGTCCCACCGCAGCGCCCCCGCGAGCAGCGCCAGCCCCGCGAGGAGCCCGGCGCAGCCCAGCGGCAGCGACCGCCGTACGCCCACCCGGCCGACAGCCAGTTGCCCGGCGGTGGACGCGAAGAAGGCCAGCGCGACGACCAGTCCGCTCACCGCCCGGTCGTGCACGCCGAGGGACTCGGCGAGGAACGCCGGGCTGACCGACGTGAACACCCCGAACAGCGCGAACCCCACGAACGAGGCGATCGCCGCCGGTCCGAACACCGCCCGCACCTGCGCGGGGAGCCGGAGCCGCTGCGGCCGTACGGTGCTCAGCGGACGCTGCTCCCGTACGGTCTCCGGCAGCCCCGCCAGCACCGCCGCCGAGCCCGCCACCAGCGCGAGGTGCACCCAGAAGGGCAGGTACAGGGGCCAGGGGGCGTACTGCGCGAGCAGTCCGGCGAGCAGCGGACCGCAGCCGAGCCCGCCCATGTTGGCCGCCGTCGCCACGAAGGTGGCCCGGGAGGTGCCGCCGGGCGGGGCCAGCTCCATGACGAACACGGTCGCCGCGCCGGTGAACAGCCCTGCGGAGAAGCCCGACAGGACCCGACCCGCGTACAGCCAGCCGAGGCCCGAGGCGCACAGGAAGCAGACGGCGCTGCCGGCCGCGCACGCGAGGCCCGTCCAGAGCACGGGCCGCCGCCCCACCGCGTCCGAGGCGTTGCCCCCCAGCACGAGCACCCCGATGACCGCGAAGGCGTAGACCGCGTACACGACGGTGACGGTCAGTTCGGAGAAGCCGAACTTCTCCTGGTAGAGGCCGTAGAGGGGGGTCGGGAGCGTGGTGCCCGCCATGCACACGGCGAACACGGCCCCGGCGAGCAAGCACTGGCGCCACTGCCGGCGATCACCGTCCATGCCGCCGAAGGTAACCCCGCTCGGGTCCCCGTGCCCGGCGCGCGCCGCGGCAACCGGGGGCGGGGTGAAGGGCGTCCCCCTGCGGGGGTGGTGTTCATGACAGAGATGGTCCGGCCGGGGTGGCGGCTCGCCACCGTGGCCCTGCCCGGCCTCGCCGCCGGGGCCGTGTACGCAGGGGCGAGCTGGTGCTACGCGGCCTCCTCCGCACCCTCCGGGGCGGTCGCCGTGGTCGGCGGAGCCGTGCTGATCCTCGGCGTCTGCACGGCGTACTCCGTGCTCGTCGGCGGCGCCGGCGGCCTCTTCGGGGCGCTGCTGCTGTCCCTGGGGCTGCTGCTGGCCGTGGCCGCGGCCGACCAGGCGGCGGCCCGCACGGCCGCCGCCACCTGCGCGGTGCGCGAGGTGCACATCAGGGTCCAGGACTCCGCGGGGGAGGGCGCGCCGCCCACCCGGACGGTGTACCGGCTCGTACTGGACTGCCCGGGAGGCTACCCGGCCGAACTCAAGGAGGACCGGCCCGTCGCCGCGCGAGGAGAGCGGATCCGCGTCGCCTTCGACCCGGCGCACCGCGTGTCCCCGGAGTTGGAGGGGCGTACGCGGCCCTGGAAGGCCGGCCTGTGGAGTGCGGCCCTGATCGGCCTCAGTACGGTGATCGCCTGGGCGAAGCGGCGCCCGTACCGGGAGGAGGGGGCCTGACCGGACGCGCCCGGCGCCCCCGTCCGCCGCGGGCCGGTTCATCCGGCCGGCCGCGCAACGGATGCCGCCGGAGCGCCGTCGGTGCAGGCTGCGGGCAGGAGAGCCACCACCGCACAGACGAGGATCCGCCATGTCCCACCACCGGCGCACCGGCGTCATCACCGGGGTCGCAGCCCTGCTGCTCACCGCCACCGCCTGCTCGGGCCTGGGCCGGAGCACGGTCGGCATGCTCACCTTCCGCGGCCACGACTCCCCGGTCGCGCTGTCGTACTCCAACACGAACGTCAACGGCTGCCACCGCATCAACCTGCCGCGGGGCGCCACCCACGTGGAGAACAACACCCTCGTCGACGTCGTCCTGTACCGGACGGAGAACTGCGAGAAGACCGACCGGGCGGACGGCGTCTACGTCGCCACCACGCTCTCGAACGTGACGGCCCCGGTCTCCCTGCCCTGGCGCAGCTTCAGCGTCATCCACTGACCCGCCGTGCGGGGCAGCGCCGGCCCCGCCGCGGGGGCGGGGCCGGCGGGCGCGGTCACCAGTAGATGACCACGTACCCGTTGCCGCCGTCCTTGCCGTTGCCGCCGGGCCGGGCGGCCTCGCCGCCGGTGCCGCGCTCGCCGCCGTTGCCGCCGACCACGGTGTTCGGGGGCAGGCCGACGATGCCGTCGGGGGCGACCCCGCCCGTGCCGTTGGAGCTGCCGTTGCCGCCGTTCAGGTTGACCCCGCCGGTCGAGCACCAGCCCTTGCCGCCGGCCCCGCCGGCACCGTTGCCGCCGTCGACGATCCCGCCGCCGGCCCCGCCGCCGCCCCCTTCGCCCCCGGTCGCGTTGAGCAGGAGCGTGTTGTCCGAGGACCGGGTCAGCGAGGACGCGGTGCCCGCTGTGCCGGGACCGCCGGTCGATCCGGGGCCGCCCATGGTTCCGGGCGCACCGCCCGTACCGCCGTCGCCGCCGTCGCCGATGTCCACCCCGTACGTGGTCAGCGGCTTCACCTGGACGGTGCACCAGGTGAAGCCGCCCGCCCCGCCGCCCCCGCCGTTGCCCCCGTTGTAGGCACGGGCCTCCAGGCGGCCGCGGCTGCCGCCGCCACCGCCGCCGCCCCCGCCACCGGCACCCCACGCCTGGACGAACACCGAGGTGACGCCCGGCGGCGGGGTGAAGGTGTTGTCGGACGTGAACTGCTGCAGTCCGTGGATGACCTGAGGGGGCTTCTTCTTGTCCTTGTCTTTGTCCTTCTCCTTCTCCTTCTCCTTGCCCCAGTCGTCCCCGTCGTCGTCGCTGTTCCCGCCGTGGTCCTTGTCCGACGGGTTCTGCTTCTGCTGGGCGGCGGGCGTCGGCTTCGGCCCCGAGGGCCCCGGCCCGTGGGCGGACGCGGCCGGAGCCATCGCCACCACCTGGCCGGTCAGGGACGCCGCGGCGGCGAGGGAGGCGAGGAGGACCCGGGAACGGACACGGGGCCGCCTGGTCGTGACGGGATGCTGCGAGAGGTTCATGAGTTCCTTCCCCGCCGGCCGCCGGAGGCGCCGCGGGATTGCGAGGGGACGGGTGCGTGGGCGACTGGGCACCCCCGTGGGCCGGGCGTCCCCGCCACGCGATGCCCATCCCAGCGCTCCCCGCCGCGGGGCCGCCGTCGGCGCGGCCGGGGCTGTGGACCAGGCAGGTGAGCATTTCGTCAGACCGGAGCAACGCTGGGCCGGCCGGGGTAGCCGGTGTCACGGAGCCGACCGGCCGTCGTTGCCCTGACATGACCGACTTGATGGTGAAGATCCCCGCCGACTGGCTCGCCCGCGTTTTCCTCTCGCTGCGCCGCAGCGCCCTCGACGACGCCCAGGCCGTCGCCGCCGAGCTGTGGCCGTTCACGGAGCAGCCCGGGCAGCGGGTGCCCGTGCCCCGGGCCACGGTGATGCGTACGGAACGGGCCCTGCGGGGAGAACTGGCCCGCGTCGAGGAACCGGAACGCCGCGCCCGCCTGAACGAGGAGACCGCCCGGCTGATCAGCGCCCGCCTGGGCACCGGGGACCGCTGACCCGGCGCGGAGGTTCCGGGCTCCCGCCCGGGGCCTACCCGCCCGGCCGGCCGCCCCGCGGACCCGCTCCGGCCCGCCGGCCCCAGGCGGTGATCAGCCCGGGGGACAGGGCGGCGCAGTCGGGGGAGTCCAGGTAGCGGACGGCTGCGTCCACGGCGGCGTCGTCCACGAGCCCGGTCGCGGTCATCGCGGTCCGGGCCCGCTCCCAGGTGTCGGCCCAGAAACGGCTGATGGGGCTGCCCGGGAGCAGCGGCGGGACGTGGATCTCGGCGGCCACCTCCGTCAGCCCGGCGGCGCGCAGCAGCTCCGGGTACCGGGGCGTCCAGTCCACGTCGGTGCCGATGCTCGCCCGCAGCCCCTGCCACATGGCGCGCACGGCCCGTGTGTACGGGGTCGCGGGCGCCGCCGCGGTCGTCAGGTCCACGGCATCGCCGAGCACCAGCACCCCGCCGGGGACCAGCAGATCGGCGAAGCGGGAGATCAGGCGCTCCCGCTCGGGCAGGTGCATCAGTACGAAACGGGCGTGCACCAGGTGGAAGCGCCCGGGGTCGAAGGCGGGGTCGCCGATGTCCGCCTCCAGGGTGGCCAGGCCCGGCTGTGGACGGGACGCCAGGAAACGGACGTCGCGGTCGACGGCCAGCACGCTCGTCACACCGGCCCGCATGAGCAGCCCCCGGGCGACGCTGCCGGTGCCGGCGCCCAGTTCCAGGCAGGTCCAGCCGGGTCCCGCGCCCAGGGCCGTCAGCCGGGCGAGCGTGATGTCGTCGTAGGCGAGCGCTCCGAGGTCGATGCGCTCGTCCTCACCGGCCTGCTCGGGCCGGAACACGGCCGTGCCGTACCGGCCCGGCACGTCGTCCTCGGGCCGGGCCCCGTCGCCCGCCGCCGCGTGTGCGCCCATGGATCGGTCACCGCCTCCCGCTCACGCCGTCCCGGCCCGCGCGTCGCGCACGGCGCCGGGTCAGTGGTTCCAGTATCGGCGCGCGCCACGGGGTCGGCGCGACAGTCCCCCGGAAGGTCAAGGTCACGGTCACGGTCACGGCCGCCGCCTGGCGCGGCGCCGTGTCGTCGGCCGGGAAGGCGGGGCCGCGGCCCGGGACGATCACGTCCGCGGCGTCCAGCACCCGCAGCCGGGACCGGAGCAGCACCGCGTGGTCGTCACCGCCACCGGCACCACCCCGCACGCCTGGCTCCTCGGACTGCGGCTCAGCCGCGCCGAGGAACTCCTGGAGTGCCGGTCGAGGAGGTCGCCCGCCAGGTCGGCTACGGCAGCGCGGCCGTGCTCCGCGCCCGGTTCGTACGCCGCGGAGTACCGCCCCGCACCTACCGCCGCTCGTTCACGCGCACCCCGTAGTCGGGCAGGTCGATGTTCTCCGCGGCCTTCCGGGCGATCTTGGCAGCCATGTCCTTTCCCGGCAGGTACGGCATGAGGCGGTAGTAGCGGTTGAGGAACGCCGCGAGGAAGCGGCTGCCCGGGACCATCAGTTTCGCCACGCCGTCCCCCATCTTCTGGCAGCCCTCCGCGTACGCGCGCATCCGCTCCTCGTAACGGGCGAAGGCGACGCGGTGGTCGCCCGCCGCGGCGGCCAGTTCCCCCGCGAGGACGTAGGCGCCGACGAGCGCCAGGCCCGAGCCCATCCCAGACAGCGAGGAGGGGCAGTACGCGGCGTCGCCGACCAGGCAGACCCGGTCCCGCGACCAGGTGTCCATCCGCACCTGACCGACGGAGTCGAAGTAGAAGTCGGGGGCCCGCCGCATGTCCCGCAGCAGCCGCTCGCATTCCCAGCCGTTGCCGGAGAACCGCTCCGCGAGCACGTCCTGTTGCGCTGCCGCGTCCCGGTGGTCGAGGTCCAGGAGCGGTGAGGCGAAGTAGAAGACGGCCTTGGCCTCGGTGTTGTTCCGGGCGCTGTACATCGCCGCCAGCCGGCCCGCGGTGCGGTAGGCGTGGCCCGTGCGGTCGAGGCCGAGGTGGTTGTCGGTGGTGAACACCGCGCAGTGGACGCCGAGGTGACGGACGAAGCGGTCGTGCGGACCGAAGGCCAGCCTCCGGGTCGTCGAGCGCATTCCGTCGGCCCCGATCACCAGGTCGAACCTGCGGGGCGCGCCGCGCTCGAAGGTGACGTCCACGCCGTCCGCGTCCTGGGTCAGGGAGGTGACGGAGTCCCCGAAGACGTACTCGGTGTGGTCCTCCGTGGCGTCGTGGAGGACCCGGGCGAGGTCGCCGCGCAGCACTTCCAGGTCCCCCGCGAACAGGTCGGCGGGGAGGGTGGCGCGGGTCCGGCCGTGGGTGTCGACGTAGCTCATCGAGCCCGTGTGGGTACGGACGGCGTCGAGTTCCCCGAGGAGGCCCATCCGGTCGAGGACGGACAGGTGGGCCCGGCCGCGGAAGTCGACGGCGTAGCCGCCCTCGCGCAGGGCGGGGGCGCGCTCGACGACGGTCGGGCGGAAGCCGTGCCGGTGGAGCCAGTAGGCGAGGGCGGGGCCCGCGACGGAGGCGCCGGAGATCAGGACCGTGGTGTTCTTCTTCGTGTTCGTCATGCGGGTCAGCCTGTACGGGGCGGCTCACCGGGCGCTCACATCCGGCTCACCGCCTCGGTGAGCGGCTCCGGCAGGCCCAGGATGCGCAGCGCCTCCCGGGTGTCCCGGCCGGTGAGCGTCCGGGCGTACGAGGCGGCCTCCCGGGCGCGCGCCCGGGCCGTCACGCCGTCGCCGCGCAGTTCGGCGACGCGGGAGAGGCCGGCGAGGATGCGCACCCGGTTGCCCGCGCTCTTGACCCAGTGCGGGTCGGCGCGTTCCAGGGCCTCGGCGTACAGGCGCCCCGCCCCGCCCGGATCGGCCTCCAGGAGGGCCATGTCGCCGAGTCCGCGCAGGGCGGCGGCCAAGCCCGCCGAGCTGCCGGCGCTCCGGGCCAGGGCGGCGGCCTGCGCGTAGTCGGCGCCGGCGGCCACCGGGTCCGCGTCGACGACGTGGTCGCCCCGGTTGACCAGCAGGTCGGCGCTGTCCTCCAGGGCCCCGAGCTCCTGGGTCAGGGCGAGCGCCTCGTCGGTGAGGGCGACGGCCCCCGCACGGTCCCCGCGCGCGCCCGCCAGGCCCGCGAGCACGTCCAGCGCCAGCGCCCGGCCCCACCGGTCACCCACCGCCCGGAAACCGTCCGCGGCCTCCGCGAAGGCCGCTTCCGCGCCCGCGCCGTCCCCGTCGCCGAGGGGCCCGAACCCCGCCACGTAGCGGGCGGCCGCCCGTACCCACGGGTCGCCGCAGTCGTGTTGGGCCGAGACGAAGGCGAAGGCCTCGCCGGGGTCGCTCTCGGTCGCGTTGCGCATCATCCACGACAGCAGCACCACCGGGTAGCGGCCCGTCCGGTCACCCGGCCAGGCGGCGGCGAGTTCCCGCCCGGCCCGCGCGCGGTGGCGCCGCCACACGGCCGCGCCGCCGTCCCCGGTCGCGGCCAGCAGCACGCAGACCGCGTACTCCTCGCCGGACCCCTCCGGCACCTGCGTGCCGACGCCCTCCAGCAACGCGGCGGCCTGCGGGGAGACGGAGGACCGGACGCCGCGGATCCACAGGTAGGAGGAAGCCGAGGCGAGGAGTTCCAGGCCCGTCTCCCACCGGCCCGCGTCGATGGTCCAGGCCAGCGCCGCGAGCAGGTTCCCGTGCTCGGCCGACAGCGCCGCGAGCCGGCGCAGCTGGCCGGCGCCCCTGGTGTCCGGATCGGCCGCCCGTACCAGGTCCAGGAGGAGCCGGGCGTGGACCGCCCGTACGCCCTCGCCCTCGCCCGCCGCCTCCAACTGCTCGGCACCGTACGCGCGGATCGTCTCCAGCATCCGGTAGCGGCCGCCCGCGACCTCCAGGAGCGATTTGTCGATCAGGGACTCCAGCGTCTCCCCGTCCGCCCCGCACACCCGCCGCGCCGCGTCGGGGGCCGCGCCGCCGGCGAAGACGGTGAACCGCCGCGCGGCACGCTGCTCGGACTCGGAGAGCAGCTCCCAGCTCCAGGCGACCAGCGCCCGCAGGGTCCGGTGCCGCTCCTCGGCACTGCGGTTGCCGCGGGCCGCCCCGATCCCGAGCCGGTCGTCCAGCCGGCCCGCAAGGTCCTCCGGCTCCAGCGTGCGCAGCCGTGCCGCCGCGAGCTCGATGGCCAGCGGCAGGTTGTCGAGGGCCGCACAGATCCGGCCGACCGTCTCCGTGGCGGGCGCCGGCCCCCGCCGCACCGCCGCGGCCCGGTCGGTGAACAGCCGGGCGGCCGCCGTGTCGTCCAGCGGCCGCACCGGCCAGAGGCTCTCCCCGATGACGGCGAGCGGCTCACGGCTGGTGGCGAGCACGCGCAGCCGCGGACAGGCCGCCAGCAGGCGGGCCGCCAGCAGGGCGGCCCCGTCGACGAGGTGCTCGCAGTTGTCCAGGACGAGCAGCAGCGCCCGGTCGGACAGGGCCATGACCAGGCGCTCCACGGGCGTCTGCCCGGTGGGCCCCAGCTGCAGCCCGCTCTCCCGCAGGCCGAGTGCCCCCAGCACCGCCTGCGCCGGATCGGCTCCCTCGCGTACCTGGGCGAGCTCGACGAAGCACACCTCGTCACCGCTGCCCGCCGCGACCTCCACCGAAAGCCGGGTCTTGCCGACCCCGCCGGGGCCGATGAGGGTGACCAGTCGGGCCGCCCGCAGGAGGGAGGTCACCTCCTCGACCTCCGCGGCCCGGCCGACGAAGGAGGTCAGCTGGGCCGGGGGAGCGGTGGGGCCCGACGAAGGGCCCGCGGTCAGCAACTCCCGGTGGAGTGAGGTCAGATCGGCCGACGGGTCCGAGCCGAGCTCGTCCGCAAGGTGGCGCCGGGTCTCCTCGAAGACGACCAGCGCCTCGCCCTGCCCGCCCTCGGCGGCCAGGGCCCGGATCAGCAGCCCCGCCAGCCGCTCCCGCAGCGGATGACGGCCCACCAGCTCACGCAGTTCGCCCGCGACCCCCCGGTGCCCGCCGAGCCGCAGCTCGGCCTCGATGCGGTCCTCCAGGGCGGCGAGGCGCCCCTCCTCCAGCCGCGCGGCGGCGGCCCCGGCCGTCCGGCTCTCGGCGAGGTCGGCCAGGGCCGGCCCCCGCCACAGCTCCAGCGCCTCGCGCAGGAGCGGGACCGCCCGCGCGGCGTCGCCGGCGCCCAGCGCCTCCCGTCCCTCGCGGGCCAGCCGCTCGAACCGGCAGGCGTCCACGTCCTCCCGACGTATCGTCACTCGATAGCCCGCCCCGGCGCGTTCGATCGCCGCCGGGCCCAGGACCGCGCGCAGCCGGGACACCTGGGAGTGCAGCGCGTGCGTCGACGTCGCCCCCTGCGGGGCCGTCTCCTCGGCCAGCAGGTCGGCCGAGACGACCTCCCCGGGCCGCACCAGCAGCAAGGTCAGCAGCGCCCGCCGGGCCGGCCCTCCGAGGGCGACCTCGGTGCCGTCGTCGTGCCGTGCCACGGTCTCGCCCAGGATGGAGAAGCGCATGCGGGCGATTATCCATCAGCGGAGATCATCCCAGGGGGCCGAGCCAGGTTCCGCCGGAGACGTCGACGGTCTGCCCGGTCACCCACCGCCCGTGCGGACCCGCCAGGAAACCGACGACGTCGGCCACGTCCTCGGGCTCACCGAGCCGTCCCAGCGCGGTGATCGACTCCAGTGCGGCCACCACCTCGGGAATGGCGGTGTATCCGGCCGTCATGTCGGTGCGCACCGCACCCGGTGCGACCGTGTTCACCGTGATCCCGCGCCGGCCCAGTTCGTTGGCCAGCGAGGGCGCCATCGCCTCGATCGCCGCCTTGGTGATGGTGTAGCCGATCTGGGTGGTGACGGCGAACCGGCTGGCCGTCGAGCCCATGTTGATGATGCGTCCGCCGTCGTTGAGCAGCGTCAGCGCCCGCTGGATCACGAAGAACGGCGTGACCACGTTGACGGTGAGCAGGTTCGCCAACTCCTCCAGACCGAGCGTGTCGACCGAACTCCCCGAACTCATACCCGCGTTGTTGACCAGGATGTCCAGCCCGCGCCCGGCCAGCCCCTCGGTCAGTCCGTCGAACAGCCGCCCCACCGCGTCCACTTCACCGAACCGCGCCCGTACCGGGAACGCCCGCCCGCCCGCTTCCTCGATCAGGGCCACCGTCTGCCGGGCGGCGGCCTCGTTGCCGCCGTAGTGGACGGCGACCAGGGCGCCCTCGGCGGCCAGCCGCAGCGCGATCGCCCGGCCGATGCCCCGGGATCCGCCCGTCACCAGTGCCGTCTTGCCGTTCAGCATGCCCATGGTCCGCTCCCTCGTCAGGTGGCCGGATCTCGGTCGATCCGGCGACGAGGACCACATTGGCG
Source organism: Streptomyces sp. AB3(2024) (assembly GCF_041862025.1). Lineage (NCBI taxonomy): Bacteria > Bacillati > Actinomycetota > Actinomycetes > Kitasatosporales > Streptomycetaceae > Streptomyces > Streptomyces sp. AB3(2024). The sequence goes on along the minus strand of NZ_JBGWAB010000050.1, from coordinate 22,276 downwards.
AGACGGGCTCACCGCCCGCTCACCGCCCGCTCACCGACCCACGGGCCACGGGCCACGGGCCACGGGCCGCGTCCCACGCGCCACGGGCCGCGACCGGGGGCGCGGTGCGCACACCGCTCCGCCGGCCGGGGCGACACCCACATCCGGCCGACCCGGCCGACAGGGTCGGGGCGCCGCGCGTTTTGGCTCGGAACGAGCGGCCGACGCGCCCCGGCGACGGCAGACTGGGCAGGTCAGCAGCCCCGTACGAGGAGGACCGCCCGTGCCCGTCCCGATCATCATCGACTGCGACCCAGGGCACGACGACGCCCTCGCGATCATGCTGGCCGCAGCCGACCCCGCGGTCGACCTGCTCGCCATCACCACGGTCGCCGGCAACCAGACGCTGGAGAAGACCACCCTCAACGCCCGCCGCGTGTGCACCATCGCCGGGATCACCGACGTGCCCATCGCCGCCGGGTGCGCACGGCCGCTGCTCCAGCCGCTCGCCGTCGCCGAGGACGTGCACGGCGCGTCGGGGCTGGACGGGCCGCGGTTCCCCGAGCCCACCGTCGACGTGGTGCCCGAGCACGCGGTCGACCTCATCCACCGCATCCTCCTCGAACACCCCGAACCGGTCACCCTGGTGCCGACGGCCCCGCTGACCAACATCGCCCTGCTGCTGACGCGCCACCCCGACAGCGCCGCCCGGATCCGCGAGATCGTGCTCATGGGCGGGTCCACCGAACGGGGCAACCGCACCCCGGCGGCCGAGTTCAACATCATGACCGATCCGGAGGCAGCCGACATCGTCTTCCGCAGCGGGGTCCCCCTGACCATGTGCGGGCTCAACGTCACCCACCAGGCCCTCGCCACGCCCGAGATCCGGGCCCGCTTCGACGGCCTGGGCACCGAACTCGGCCAGGTCTGCTCGGAACTGCTGGCCTTCTTCGCCTCGACGTACAGCCGCCTGTGGGGCATGCCCCACCCCCCGCTCCACGACCCCGTCGCGGTGGCCCGGGTCATCGATCCGTCGATCGTCGACGTCAAGGACGCGAACGTCACGGTCGAACTGCACGGCCGCTACACGCGCGGGGCCACGGTCGTGGACCTCCACCGCTACCTGGACCGCCCCGTCAACGCCCGCGTCGCCGTGCACCTGGACGCCGAACGGTTCTGGGACCGCATGGTCACGGCCGTCGACGTCCTCGGCTCCCGCCACACCACGTAGCACCGGGACACGGCCGCGCCCCGTACGAGTACGGCCACGAGTACGGCCACGAGGCCGCCGCACAACAGCCGCACGGACGGACTCGAACGCACGCACCCGCGGATCAGGCCACCACAGCACATTTGCCGCCGTTCCCCATCGATCGGGGCGCGGCGCGCCCGGCCACGGGCTACACAGGAGTACGGGGCCGTCGTCCGCTGCCCCGGTGGGATCCGGGTGGAGGGGCTGGGCACTTGCTGTCGATCGACGTGGCGGTACTGCTGTTGGTGGTCGTCGTACTGCGGCTGCGCCGACGGACCCAGGCCCGGAGCCGGTTCGACGAGAAGATGACCGTGCTCATCGTCCTGGCGCTGGGCGTCGTCCTCGCTCCCACCGAAGTGGGCCAGGGCATCGCCGATGTCCTGGGCCGGCTCGTCGACGGCGTGTCGCAGGCCGGCCAGTGACCGTGCCGAGTCGCCGGAGCCGCCGTCCCGTACGCCGCGCCGTGCGGCGGCGGCAACGGCGGCGGCGGAAGCAGCTCCCGGAACAGGTGGTCCTCGCCGTCCTCGCGGCGGCGGTCGCGGTCGCCCTGGCGGCCACCGCGCTACGGTGGCTCGCCGCCCACCCCTGGACCGTGGTGGCCGTCCTCTCGGTGGCGGCCGCGGTGGCCGCGGCGTGGGTGTGGCACCGCGGGGAGGCCCTCCGCTGGGACCGGGTGCGGGCGAGCGGACTGCGCTACGCGCTCGCACAGCTCGATGCCCTGCACCACCGGGAGTTCGAGTTCGCGGTACGGGACCTGATGCGCCGCGACGGCTGCGCGGACGCACGGCAGGTCGGTGGACGCGGGGACAACGGCGCCGACGTCAAGGCCACCGACCCGTCCGGCCGCCGGTGGGTCATCCAGTGCAAACACCGCAAGGACGGCTGGTCCGGGAAGCCCGTCGGCACCCCCGACCTGCACGTGCTCAACGGCACCGGCAGGCAGGTCCACCACGGTGACGTCCTGGTCATGCTCACCAACGGCCGGATCACCGACAACGCGGCCCGGTTCGCGAAGTCCCAGCGACTGCACCTCGTCGACCGTCACCTCCTCGCCGAATGGGCCGGCGGATCCCGCCCGTTGTGGGACCTCCTGCGCGCCCTCCCGCCGGGCGGCCGCCGCACCGGCCTCGAACCCTGAGGGCATCGCCCGGATCCCCTTGACCTGAAGCCCGGTCGAGGTCCTAGCGTAGACGATGTTGATCACCATCTGGCGGCAGGGGGACGAAACCGTGCATCTCGATACCGGAGCCACGTTCGACCGGGCACTCGTACTGGGCCCGGGAGGGCCGGTCGGCACGGCATGGATGGCCGGGCTGGCCGCTGGACTCGGCCGCGCGGGGGTGGACCTCGGTGACGCCGATCTGACCGTCGGCACGTCGGCCGGTGCCATCGTCGCCGCGATGCTGACCACCCGTCAGGACCTGCACCGGCTGAGCGTCCCGGCACACAGGCCGGGTCCGGCGGCCCCGTGGCGCGAGGTGGATCCGGCCGTGATGGCTTCGGTGTTCGCCGTCCTCGGCGACGCCGGGCTGGAACCCGGGGAGGCTCGGCGCCGAGTGGGCCGGATCGCGCTCGACCACGCCGGCCCCGGCGCCGAAGAAGCCCTGCTCGCGGGGCGGGGCGCCCTGATCGGCGCGAACGACTGGCCTGACCGGCACTTCCTGGTCACGGCGGTGGACGCGGTCTCGGGCGAACCCGTCGTGTGGGACCGCACGAGCGGCGTGCCGCTCGTGCACGCGGTGGCGGCGAGCAGTGCCTTCCCCGGGGCCGAACCGCCCGTCGGCATCCACGGGCGGCGCTACATGGACGGCGCCCTCCGCGCGGGGACGAACGCCGACCTGGCGGCCGGAGCCCGCGCACTGGTCGTCGTCGAACCGCTGGCGCACCTGTTCCCCGACGAGCCGCTCGACGGGCAGTCGGCAGACGGCGCGGGTCGTACGGTCGTGACCGTCGCCCCCGACCCGGACGCCGTCCGGGCGCTCGGCTCCGACCTGCACGACCGGGCCCACTGGGAACCGGCCTACCGTGCGGGCCTCGCCCAGGCGCCCGCCACCGCCGAACGACTGCGCCCGGTGTGGGTGCGCGGCTAGGGCATGTGTCGAGTTGCGATCGGTCTGCCGGTGCTGCCCTCGCGGCGAAGGCGGCGCCGGTCGTCCGGTACACATGACGCGTGCGCAACCGACGGACGACGATTGGGGGCTCGTCGAGCCGTATCTGCCGGTCGGTGAGTGCGGCCCCCAGCGGCTGCGGCAACAGTTCGAAGGCGTGACCTGCGAGTTCCGCCCGGGAGCGCAGTGGCGGTAGAACCGGACCGGTTCGGCACCTGGTCCACCGCGGTCCGCGGGGCAACCACGCCTACCTGTGCAAACGCAGCATCAAAGCGGTCATCCCGGAGAAGGAGGATCAGGCGTCCAACCGGAAGAACGAAGGCCGCAGAGGCGGCCGGCCGGTTGATCACGACGCCGACTTCCACAAGAAGCGGAACACCGTCGAGCGCCTGATCGACAAGCTGAATGCCTGGCGAGGCATCGTCACTCGATACGACAAAACGCCTGAGAGTTACCCCTCCGGCCTCCACCTGCGCGCCTCAATGATCTGGATCAAGTGCTTCGCCCGGATCAGCCCTTGACCGCGACCGGATGGGCGTTCTAGGTCGGAGGTGCAATCGTGATGTACGTGACACATACCCATTCGCCGGCTCGCAAAGCCCACCTGAAGCACCCTTCCTCTACGGGTGGTCCCCCGGGTCGCGATCGAGCGACCGGTCAACGCACTTGGTGACAGTCTCACCGTCCCGAACGGTCGGCACCTCGACTTGACGATCAAGGTCAATCGCCACGACGTCAACTACCCCACCGATATGACCGATAGAGTAGTCTTTTGTGACGTCCGGGTATTTTTCGAACACTGCCTGGATGTCCTTGAAAAAGGCGGTGTCGTGAGTCGGTCCGATCTTCGGCTTCGCCTTCATGGATGCTCCAGTACGCCGGTTGGTTGCCTGACCCTGCACGAGGCGCAGGCCACCTACTGAGCAATTACTCCACCACGATGCCCATTTGATTGCCACCGCCACCGGGGTGGAATGGCCCCTCGCGACTGCCTGCGCAATCCTTCGCCCAGCGGCATGCGGCCGGAGGTCGCACATGGGCTGGTCCACGAGCTCCTTGCCCAAGCCCACTCACGGCGGGCGATCGCCCCGGCACCTGGGCTGGGGCCTCAACACCGTGCTCCGGTACGTGAACGCCGCACGCCGGCAAACACCATCCGCGACAACCGGCCCGGGCCCGGCAGGCTGGATCAACGGCGCGTGATACGGCGCCCCTGGTCCGGACGGGGGGAGGCCGCTGCCAGCTCCCGGCTGGAGGCCTCCACCATGACGCGCACCATCTCGTCCGCGGACGGTCCGGGGGCGCGGCACAGGGAGTCGAGGCTGTAGCCGTTCGGGGCGAGCCGCAGGAGGGTGTCGGCGATGTGGTGGCGCTGTTGCGCGAAGGCCGCGTGGTCGCCGGTGTCGTGCTCCCGGGCGGGCCCCGGTGCCGGTCCGGCCGTGACGGTGTGGAGGTGCTCCTCGGCACCGACGGCCGACAGGACCTCGCGGAAGGCCTCGGCTTCGGACCGCCCGAGAGCCGCCAGGGTGGTCGCCAGATCGTCGGAGACCGGTGCCTGGCGGAGCCGGCGGGCTTCCTTGAGGTAGCGGTCGAGGATGAGGTGGAGGAACGAGCCGGCCGGGGGAGGAGCCTGGTCCATGGCGTCCAGGACGGCGCTGAGCCAGTCGACCATGCGCCGGCCCGCGAGTCCGAGTTCGTCCCAGCACTCGGACCGCAGGCTCTCGGCCAGGTAGCGGGCCCGTTCGAAGGCCTTCCGGCTCGATGTCATGGGGCTCGGGGCGTCCAGCGGGCCGTAGACGTCCCGTAGCCGGGGAGCGTGCTGCTCCGCGAGGGAGCACAGCAGGGCCAGGTGGACGTAGACGTGGAAGGCCGCCATGGTCCGGTGGGCGTTCCAGCGGTTGCTCCCGTCGAGGCCCGGGACGTTCCACAGCGACACGACGCGGCGGACCTCGGTGGGGGCGTGCGGGGAGTCGTCGAGGTCGCGGGCCAGCACGGAATGGGCGTGGCGGAAGTCGTACAGCCTCTGGTGGAGGGCCTCGTGGAGCAGGTGCTCGGCCACCCACCAGGGGTTCTGGAGGAGCTTGCGGTTCAGGAAGACGATGCCGACCAAGGTGAACTGCGAGCTCGACGCCTTGCCCTCCCACGCGTCGGTCCCGGAGGTGATCCCGATCAGGTGAGTGTGGCTCAGGGCGCCGCGGGAGGTCAGCGGGAGGAGTTCGGAGAGGAGTCGGTGGCCCTGGCGCAGCCGTGCGAGGTCGCTCTCATCGGGTTGCTCCAGCCCGGCGGCGAACTGCTGCTCGACGAAGCGGTCGAACGTCCGGCCGAGTAGGCCGTCGTCCCGGCCGGGGGAGTAGACCCAGGGAGTGTCGGACGGATCGCCGAGCCAGTGCGCGCCGACGGGATCGCCCTGCAGCGGTCCGTGGTCGGCGCCGGTCTCCACGTGCTGCGCGACGGCCTCGATCACCTCGGCGCACACCTGCGGGGACAGCGAGTTCCGCCGGGGTCCGATGGTCTCCTGGGCCAGCAGCTGCTGGACGGCCTGACGCAGGAGCGGATCGCCCAGGGCGCGGTATTCGGTACGGGGCCGGGCCCGTTGCAGGGGCACGCGGTTGGCGGGGCTCGATCTGGCGGGGTTCGCGCCCCGGAGGTGGGGGGCCGAGGTGTCCCTCGCGGGCGCGGACCTGCTCGGGGCCGATCTCTCGCGGGCGGACCTGGAGGGTGCGGACCTGTCCGGGGCTGCCGCCGCACAGCACGAGCAGGTTCAGGCAGTTGCCCGCGAGGTTGCCCGCCTCCGCCTCCCGTCCGGCGGTCGAGCCGGTCAGGGCGAGCAGCCGCTCCCGGTGATCGGGGCACTCCCGCACCATCGCGGACAGGAACTGGTACACCGCCTCGTCGCGCCCGAACGCCCCGAACGTGCTGCCCAGCACCTCCACCGGTTCCGCCATGAACTCGCCGAGGGGCGGGAGCGTTCCGTCCCCCGCGCGCGCCGCGAAGTACCGGGACCACGTCCACTCGCGCGTCCCGGCCTGCGCCGACCCGGCCGCCGGGATCACCTTCATGAAGTCGCCTCTGGGCAGACCGAGTTCGGCCGTGAACTTCAGGGCCACCAGGAATTCCAGCAGCGACTTGTGCGAAGGCCCGTAGTCACCCTCGGCGTTGCGCACCAGCATGCCCTGGTTGCGCATGTCCTGCTCCCAGTAGTCCAGGTCCTTGGCGCTCTGCACGGTCGACCCGAAGCAGGACCGCAACCGGTCCGGGAAGTCACGGTAGTTGAGGGTGAGCCGATGGGTGGAGAGCATCTCCCAGGCGACCTCGCACAGGAAGAGCAGCTTGTCCCCGCGCGAGGTGAACGTGCGCTCCGCGCTGACGTCGCGGTCCATCTTGCGCTGCACGGCGTAGAGATAGATCCGGGCCAGGTCGATCTCGGCGCCCTGCTCGATCTCCGGGAGCGCGTCGATCTCCAGCTCCGACATGAGAGGGCGCCCCATCAGCTCGCGCACGTCGTCATGGGCCATCACCATGCGGACCTTGTCCTCGGACAGGTCGTGGCGCAGCATCCGCTCGATCTGCTCGTCGTCGAAGCGGACCAGCTCGACGATGTCGAAGGTCGGCCCGTCCTGGGGCACCTTGGATCCGAGCGCGGACGCACTGACCTTCGCGCCGAAGAGGTTGCGCGCCTCCTGGGCGTTGCGGAAATGCTCCTGAAGGCTGCTGAGCAGCACCTTGGAGCCCGGGTCGACGGCGTTGGCCAGTTCCCAGAAGTTGGCGACGATCGTGTTGCGGTCGGCCCGCGCGGCCATCTCATCGAAGCCGTCGAAGATGAGGAGCAGCCGTCCCATGCGGTTCAGGACGCGGAAGACGTCGTAGCTCCGCAGGTCGATCTTGTGCTTGTTGAAGAAGAACTCCGAGAGCAGCCCCTGCATCGTGGTCTGCTTGGCGTAGTCGCGCAGGGGGATCAGCAGCGGGATCCGGGGCCTCGGCACCCCCCGGCGCCTGGCGTCGCGCCAGCCGCGCGCCATCTCGACGGCCAGGTGCAGGGCGAACCACGACTTGCCCATCCCGAACTCGCCGAGGACCGAAAGGTGCCGCTTGGCGGGCTCCTGGAGTTCGGAGCGGCCCGGTTCGGTACAGGTGTGGTGGCTCTCCTCCTCGACCCGGGTCTGGCTCACCCGTTCCAGGAACACGTCGATCTTCTGCTCCAGCCGTGCCTCGTGCGGTGCCCGGCTGCGGTCCACGAGCCCCTGGAACGCCGCTGTGAACCCGTCCACGTGCTCTTCGAACCCGTGGCCGAGATGCCCGAACTCGACCGTCTCCCGATTGCGTTCCACGGCTTGCGCCGCCTCCGCACGGAACGCCGCCCAGTCGCCTTCGGAGAAGGAGCGCCGGAAGGACTCCAGCACGTAGGGGTTCCGGAAGAAGGCGAGCACGGGCGCGGGGCGGCCGAGGCAGTACTCGATCAGCGTGTGCGCGTAGAGGCTGCCGAAGTCCTGCGGCGGCACCGTGGGGTCGAGCCGGACCGCCCGCAGGGCCCGCAGCACCGCCTCCTTGCGCAACGCGGTGTCCGCCAACGGTTTGGACGCCAGCTTGCCCAGGATCCCCGCGGCCGCCGTGACGATCTCCATCGCTTTCGCTCGCCCACGAACTCCGTTGTCCGTCAGCCCACTCGGGGAACCCTAGCGGCTGCGGACCCCCGGCAGCGGTACAACGGGCTCACCCGGCGACGGGGTACATCAGGCCGCGCCGACCTTCCGGCGAGGTCAGCCACTCCAGCTTCTCGGCCGTTTCGGTGCCCGGCAGCGGGGTGTGCAGCACGATCGCCAGATCGGGCCGGGCGGGAACGCGCAGCTGGGTCGACTCCACCTGGAGCGTGCCGACGACGGTGAAGGTGGCGCCCCCGTCGGTGGACACCTGCACGGCACCGATGTCGTAGCCGGGCTCGATGTCCCAGCGGGCGTCGAAGGAGAGGGTGGGGTCGGCCGGGTCGACGGTGACCGACCGTACGATGCTGCGGTCGAGGCTGACCTCGTCGCCCGGCCGGCCGGCCGGAGTGGAGGGAGGGGTATCCGGCGCCGTGGCCGTCCGGATCGACGCTCCACTCCACCGGACGCGTCGGGTAGACGGCCGGCGCGTCGAAGGTCAGGGAGCGCAGCGCGCCGGCCGTGAGGTACCCGCCCGAGCCGTTGCGCAGGCGTACGTAGTCGGCGCCGTTGGAGGGCGCGCCGGGGCGGGAGTAGGCGAAGGGCGTGTCGAAGTTCACCGTCGAGTGGAGCGCCTTCGCCTGGAAGCGGCCGGCCCCGGAGTGTCCGGCCGGCCGTGCGCCGTCGTCGAGGACGCCGTCGAGCGCAGCCGTGGTGGACCAGTCCTTCAGGAGGTCGAAGGGGTCTCCTTGGAGTGGTGGCGTGCCAGGGTCTTGGAGAGCCGGTCGAAGCCGGAGCCGCCGCCCGCGAACAGCAGGTCCTTGACGAAGCCGGTTCCGTAGCGCTCGTTGAGCGTGTGGATCATGATCTCGGCGCCGCCGTGGTCACAGAGGAAGCTCTGGCCGGGATCGGGCCACACCGAGAGGGAGTTCTCGGGGCCGCCGTTCCGGTCGCCGTACGGGTCGGTGTATCCCGGGGGCATCATCGCGTTCTGGCGGCCCTGGAAGCATCCGACCTTGAGGTTCTTCAGGGCGTCCTGACGCCGGTCGTCGTAGCCGACCAGCCACCTGGCCCATTCGGCCGTTCCCTCGGTGATCCAGTTGGGGCCGCTGACGTCCTCGGCCCTGCTGTGCCAGATCGCGTGGTTGTACTCGTGGGCGAGCAGGCCCTCGATGTAGTGGGGGAGGGGGAAACCCTCCCAGACGCGGCACGGGGCCGGGCAGAGGGACGGCGGCTCCGGGCCGACCATGGTCTTCCAGCCGGCGGCCTCGATGACGACGAAGTTGCGGTCGACCGCGGCGATGGCGTCCGAGAGGAACTCGCCGCCGGACGCGATGTTGTCGACGAGTACGACGAGCCGGTCGCCCGGCCCGCGCCAGGCGCCCGCCGGAATGCTCGGGTCCAGCAGTTCCGGCTTGGCGTTGCTCCCGTCGCGCGGGGTCGGGGTGCCGAACACCCGGGCCTCGCGCGGGCGGATGACGTGCTCGAACTGTTCGGCCACGTAGCGCAGCTGCCGGTCGGTGACGACGAGGTCGTCGGCGTTCGAGCTGCTGCAGTCGTCGCTGTCGACCCGCAGGTCACCGGTCCGCACCCAGAGCTCGACGTGAGGGGCGACCTCGCGCAGCTCGAACTCGCGCAGCACGGTCTGGAACGACCAGTCGACGGTCGGCCACGTGCGGCGCGTGCCGACGGTCGCCTCCCCGCCGCCGTAGCGGCCGGTGCGCGCCTGCTCGTGCAGCCGGGGGGACTTGCGCCACTGACGGTGTGCGGAGTGGGTGCGGGACGGCCCGTCGGAGCGCCGGTGGGGCGGTTGGTCCGGGGGGCTGCCGGGGCCCGGGTGCCCGTACGCGGGGGAGACGCCCAGGGACAACGCGAGTGCGGCCAGGAGGGTGGTCAACCACGCGGCGTGTCGACACACTCCGGCCGGGAGGGGCTGACGCATCGGATCTGCTTCCAAAGAAGCGGATGATGCGTCAACGTAGCGAAGCCGTGGCGCTGACCAGGGGATCTCGCGCGAGGCGTGTCGGGGCCGGGCCGCCGGGCCGACGTTGCGGTGGCCCGCGGCTCCGGTCCGGGAGCGGGCCTCACGGACGGGTCTTCAGGCCGTCCAGGGTGAGGTCGAGCAGGCGCTCCGCCCGCTGCCGCTGTTCGGGGCTCGCCGAGGTGAGGGCGATGCCTTCGAGGGCGGCGCCGATGTCGGCGGGGCCGATGTCCGTGCGGATCGTCCCGGCGGCCACGCACGCGTCCATGAGGGAGCTCAGGGCGGCGTGGATCATTTCGCGGCTGTGGCCGTACGGGCTGTCGCCCGTGGCGGCGATGGCGCGCAGGGCGTCGATCATGCCGTACTTGGCGCTCACGTAGTCGAGGAAGAGACGTGTCCAGGCGCGCAGGGCGTCCAGCGGCGGTTCCGTCGCCAGCAGGGTGGGGGCCGCGTCGCACAGCCGGGCCACCTCGTTGCGGTAGACGGCCTCGACCAGTGTCTCGCGGGTGGGGAAGTTGCGGTACAGCGTGGCGCTGCCCACTCCCGCCTCCTTGGCGATGCGCTCCAGGTGGGCGTCGAGCCCCTCCGTCGCGAATACGCGCACCGCGGCCGTGAGGATCTTCTCCCGGTTGCGCCGTGCGTCAGCCCTCAACGGCCGTTGTGCTCCCTCGGTCATGAGCGCTCGCCATCCCCTCTCAGGATCTCCGCCTTGCTAAGTGGGGGCGTGTCCACTTAGCCTGAAGTAAGTGGGGGCTCCCCCAATTCCACTGTAGGCCAACGCACCGGCCCGCACGCACCCCTCACGGAAGGACCGGCCATGTCAGGCATCGAGGGCAAGGTCATCGCACTCACGGGCGCCAGCAGCGGCATCGGAGAGGCGACGGCGGTCCATCTCGCGGAACGGGGGGCCCACCTGGTGCTCGGAGCCCGGCGGGAGGACCGATTGAACGCGGTGGTGGACCGGATCACGGCGCGGGGCGGCTCGGCCGTCGGGGTCGTCGTCGACGTCACGCGCCGCGAGGACCTCCGGCGCCTGACCGGCGCGGCGGTCGACCGCTTCGGCCGGCTCGACGTCCTGGTCTCCAACGCCGGCACCATGGCGGTCTCGCCGCTGGACGAGTTGCGCCAGGACGACTGGGACGCCATGGTCGCCACCCACATCACGGGCCTGCTGAACGGCATCGGGGCGGCGCTGCCCGTCTTCCGGCGGCAGAGGTCCGGTCAGTTCGTCAACGTGGCCTCCACCGCCGCCTACGTCGTCAAGGCTCCCCAGACCGTCTACGCGGCCACCAAGACGGCCGTGAAGGTCCTGACCGAAGGGCTGCGACAGGAGGCCGGCCCCGACCTCCGCGTCACCCTCGTCTCGCCCGGCTTCACCCACACGGAGGGCGTGGGCAAGGGGGCGAGTCCCGAGGTGGCGGCGGCGATGACCCGGCAGCGGGACGAGATGGCCATGCCGCCCTCCGCCATCGCCTCCGCCATCGGTTACGCGATCGGGCAGCCCGACGGCATCGACGTCAGCGAGATCGTCGTCCGTCCCACGGCGCAGGCCTGACGGCAGGAGCGGAGGGGCGGCGCAGAGGGCCGGCACGGAGGGGCGGCACGGAGGGGCGGCACGCCCGCCGGGGAGGTCACCCCGCGTTGACGTGGGCGCTGACCCACTCCAGGGAGGGCGGGATCTCGCGCCTCCAGGTGTTGAAGTTGTGCCCGCCGTGGTCGAGGGTGATCGACGAGACGTGCGCGGGAGCCTTCACCTTCCGGATGAACTGCTGCGTCGGCTTGAGGTTCGGCTCGCCCTGCAGGGAGCTGGTGACCAGGAAGGAGGACTTGCCCTGCGGCAGGTGGTCCAGGCTCCACAGCAGGTCCGCCCGCTTCTCCTCCTGCTTGTTGCCGTGGAACAGGTCGCCCGAGTCCGCGTCGATCTCCGGCTTGTAGTCGGCCGAGAGGCCGACCCCGGCCGCGTAGCGCTCGGGGTGCTCCAGAGCGATCTTCAGGGCGCAGTAACCACCCGTGGAGTCGCCCATGATGGCCCAGCTCGACGGCACGTTCTTCACCCGGTACGTGCCCGAGACGGCCTGCGGGAGGTCGGTGGCGAAGTAGGTTTCGCTCTGCGGCCCCCCGGGGACGTCCACGCACTGGGTGTTGCGGGTGGGGATCACAGACGGCCGCATCATCACGAGGACCATCGGCTGCGTCTTCTTGTGCTTGGCCAGCTTCCAGGCCGTCTTCGGGTAGTCGAGCCCCTTGATCAGGTTCTCCGACGTGCCCGGGAAACCGGTGAGGACCACGGTGGCGGGGAACGTCCTGTGCTCGTTGCCCTTCTGGAAGTACTCGGGCGGCAGGTACACGTAGGCCGATGTGGCGGTCTTGGACCGCTGCCCCTGGATCGTCACCTTCTCGATCACGCCGCCCACGCGCGGCGTGGCGCCGCCGGGCACGTCGACCGGCTGCCGGCCGAGGATCTTCACGCCCGAAGCGTCACCCTGCCCCGCGTCGAGGGCCGGCGGTGCCTGCGCGTGCCCGGCCAGCTCGGCCCACGATCCGTAGATCAGGAAGCTGCGGTTGGCCGCCAGTCCGATCGAGGCCACGAGCAGCAGCTGGAGCACCACGACCAGCGCGACCCGGCCGAACACCTTGCGCGGGCCGCCCTTCGACAGCCGTGGCCACAGCCAGACCGTCAGGGCGAACAGCAGGAGCGTGCACAGCAGGGCGAGCACGAGGGGGGCGCCACTCGTCAGCTTCATGGATCGGTGAGACCTTCTGTCGGCTATCGGTCGGGACCCGCGGGCCCGTCGGCCCGCGTCGGCGTGCCAAAGAAAGAGAGGGGAAGGCGGGGCAAAAGGTTGCGGGCCTTGAGGTGATCTTCGAACACCCGCTCCCGGAACCCGGCGTAACGTGGGCGTGAACTCACTTGCGCACGACTTGTTATGGGAAGGAAACCATCCATGCAGGAGCATTTCGACGTCGTCGTCCTCGGGGCCGGCCCCGGCGGATACGTTGCCGCCATCCGTGCCGCCCAGCTGGGTCGCAGCGTCGCGGTCGTCGAGGAGAAGTACTGGGGCGGCGTCTGTCTGAACGTCGGCTGCATCCCCACCAAGGCGCTCCTGCGCAACGCCGAGCTGGCACACCTGTTCACCCACGAGGCCAAGACCTTCGGCATCAAGGTGGACGGCGAGGTGTCCTTCGACTACGGCGAGGCGTTCCGGCGCAGCCGCCGGGTCGCGGACGGCCGGGTCAAGGGCGTCCACTACCTGATGAAGAAGAACGGGATCACCGAGTTCGACGGCCGGGGGACCTTCCTGGACGACCGGACCCTGCGGATCGACGGGGCGGGCGGCACCACCCGGGAGATCTCCTTCGGCGACTGCATCATCGCCACCGGCGCCACCCCGAAGCTGCTGCCCGGCACGCGGCGCAGCGACCGCGTGGTCACGTACGAGGAGCAGATCCTCGCCGAGGACGTGCCGGGGTCCATCGTGATCGCGGGCGCCGGCGCCATCGGCATCGAGTTCGCGTACGTCCTGCACAACTACGGCGTGAAGGTCACCATCGTCGAGTTCCTGGACCGGATCGCCCCGCTGGAGGACGCGGACGTCTCCGCCGAACTGGCCAAGCAGTACCGCAAGCTGGGGATCGACGTCCTGACCTCGACCCGCGTCGAGTCGATCGACGAGTCGGGCCCGCAGGTCCGGGTGACCGTCACCGGCGCCGACGGCGCGACGAAGGTGCTGGAGGCCGACAAGGTGCTCCAGGCCATCGGCTTCGCGCCCAACGTCACCGGCTACGGGCTGGAGGCCACCGGCGTACGGGTCACCGAGCGCGGCGCCATCGACGTCGACGGCCGCTGCCGCACGGCGGTGCCGCACATCTACGCCATCGGCGACGTCACCGCCAAGCTGATGCTGGCGCACACGGCGGAGGCCATGGGCGTCGTCGCCGCCGAGACCATCGCGGACGCGGAGACGATGGAGCTGGACTACCCGATGATCCCGCGGGCGACCTACTGCCAGCCGCAGATCGCGAGCTTCGGCTGGACCGAGGCGCAGGCGAAGGAGAAGGGCTTCGACGTCCGCGTCGCCAAGTTCCCCTTCACCGCCAACGGCAAGGCGCACGGCCTCGGTGACACGGCCGGCTTCGTGAAGCTGATCAGCGACGCCACGCACGGCGAGATCATCGGGGCCCACCTGATCGGCCCCGACGTCACCGAACTCCTGCCGGAGCTGACGCTGGCGCAGCAGTGGGACCTGACGGTGCACGAGGTCGCGCGCAACGTCCACGCGCACCCGACCCTCGGCGAGGCCGTCAAGGAGGCCGTCCACGGACTGGCCGGCCACATGATCAACTTCTGAGTCCCGCCGCGGGGCGGGAACCCGGCGCGCGCACCGGGGAAGTCCTCCCCGGCAGGAGGTACTCGACAGCTCGGGCCGGCCGCACGGACCGCTCCCTCACCGCAAGGGGGCGGGCCGTGCGACCGGACCGGCGGGCGCGCCGGGCGCGGTCAGAACGCCGAGTGGGTGAACCAGAGGTCGAGCAGGTCGGCGTCCCCGGTGCTCTCGACACCCGGCGCCGTGCGCGCGGTGCGGCCGTAGAGGACCAGCAGCAGATCGGCGGCCGACGCGCTGACGGCCGCGTCGGCGGCTTCGGCCCCGGCGCCGTCCCCCGCCCCGTCGGCGACGAGGCCGAATCCGTCGGGTCGCAGGCGGACCAGCCACGAGCCGTCCGTGTCGGTGCACCGGAACCGGATCGTCCGGCCCGTTCCCCGCAGCCGCGCCACCCCGGGCGCGAAGGGGGTGGCGTAGGGCAGGTTGACGAGGAACTCGTCGACGCCGTCCCGCGCGAGCGGGGCGTCGATCGAGGACGCGAGCCCCAGGGCGCGCTCCGCGTCGACGCGGTGGACCAGGGTCTCGAACAGCATCCGGCGGATCCAGAACCGGGCGTGGGCGTCGGCTCCCCAGACCCACATGGGCGCGTCGGGGTCGGTCGCGGCGAACACCTCGGCCGCCGCGGCGGCGCCGGCGGCCAGCCAGTCGGCGTAGTCCTCCTCGCGCTCGGGAAGGCGCAGGTCCACATCACGGCTCGTCGGGCGTTCCTGCACCTTCTGGAGCAGCAGCGCGGAGAACCAGCGGTGCACGCCACCGCAGTGCCGGACCAGGTCGGCTAGGGTCCAGCCCGGACAGGTGGGTACGGGGGCCGTCAGGTCGGCGCCGCGGACCAGGTCCACGAACCGTGCGCTCTGGGCGGCGACGGCCGCCGCGTGATCGGGCTGCTCGGCTGTGCTCATCGGGTGGTGCCTTCCTGACCTGGGGGTTCGCCTCTTCCGGCACTCTTTCACAGGGCTCGGGAGGTGCGTGCGCGGGGGGCGTCAGGGGTGTGCGGGGCGTCAGCACGCCCGTTCGTACTCGACCTGGTCGAGGGGGTTGCCGTCGCCGAAGTCGTGGGGGCGCGAGGCGCCGGTCTCGATGAAGCCGCACTTGGCGTAGAAGCGGCGCGACTGCGGTGTCCCGCGCAGCGTCCACAGGTGCACCCGGGCGAACCCGTCCTCGCGCAGCCGGCTCAGGGTCGCGTCCATCAGGGCGGCGGCGACCCCGCTGCCCCAGCCGTCGGGGTGGTTGTAGACGGAGAAGATCTCGGCGAGGCCGGGCCGGTCGGGGGAGGACGCGAAGAAGCTCAGGGCCAGCGGGCGGCCGTCGACCGTGGCGAGCAGCACCGTCTCGGAACCCCCGCCGACCCGCGCGTGCCAGCGGTGTCGCCGGTCCTCCACCGCCGGTGCGGCGAAATCGGGGGCGAAGAAGGGCGCGTAGACGGCCTCCCAGGCCGCGGCGTGGATCTCACCGAGCACGGTCCCGTCGGCCGGGCCCGCGCGACGAATCTCGATCATGCGGCGAGCCTACAGCGCAACGGGCCGCGCATGCCGAGGTGTTGGGGGCTTGAACTTACGCCGCCACACCTCACGCCGCCGCACCTCATGCCGCTGCACCCCACGCCGCCACACCTCACGGCACGCCGGGCTATGGCGCCTCGTGGAGCCGCGTCAGCAGGGCGATCAGCTGCCGCTGTTCGTCCGGGTCCAGCGGAGCCAGCAGCGCCGCGTTGGCCGTCCCGGCGAGCCGTGCGCAGCGGGCGAGGGTCGCCGCGCCCTCCGGGGTGACCGTGACGGCGTTCTTGCGGCGGTCGGCGGGGTCGGGGGTGCGCAGGACGAGTCCGCCCTGCTGGAGGTGGTTGAGGAGGCCCACCATGTCCTTCGGGTCGACCGCCAGGCGGCGGCACAGGTCGGCCTGGGCGACGGGTCCGTACTCGGCGGTCGCGGCCAGCACCGCGTGGTGCATGAGGCCCAGTCCCTCGCCGGAGAGCGCGTCGGCGACCAGCCCGCGGCCGCGTGCCGCGACGCGGCCGACGAGCCAGGTCGGAAGGGACCGGATGTGCGCGAGGGGGGACGTCATGGGGCCAGCCTAACGAAGTCGTTGGACATCCCCACGATTTCCCGCTTATCGTTGGGGCATCCAATGAATCCGGATCGGGGAGGTCCTGTGCTGCGCATCCGTCACGAGGTCAACGGCGGACCCGAAGTACTGTTCGCCGAACACGTCGACCGGCCCGTCGCGGGCCCCGGTGAACTGCTGGTCCGGGCCGAAGCCGTCGGCGTGACGCTGCCCACCGTGCGCAAGGTCAGGGAGGGCGACGGGCCCGTCTCCTTCGGCGGCGAGATCGCCGGAGAGGTCGTCGCCACGGGCCCGGGGGTGAGCGGCTTCGCCGTCGGGGACCGGGTCACCGGACTGTGCTTCGCCGACGCCTACGCCGAGTTCGCGCTCCTGGGTGCCGCACTGGCCTCCCGCATCCCCGACGGCGTGAGCGCGGTGCGGGCCGTCGCGCTGGTGCGCAGCGGCCTCGTGGCCCGCGGCGCCCACGCGGCCGCCCGCGTCGAGCCCGGCGAGTCGGTCCTCGTGACCGCCGCGGCGGGCGCGGTGGGCGGCCTCGCCGTCCAGTACGCGAAGGCCGCCGGGGCCGGGCGCGTCGTCGCCGCCGTCAGCAGTGCCGGCAAGGCCGATTTCGTCCGCGGCCTGGGCGCGGACCGGGTCGTGCTGTACGAGGACGCCGACTGGGGAGCCCCGTACGACGTGGTCCTCGACGGCGTCGGCGGCGACCTGCTCGGCCCCGCCGTCCGCGCCCTCGCCACCGGCGGACGCATCGTGGCGTACGGCTCGGGCGGCGGTACGGTCGAGGCCTACGAGCTGCTCGTCCGCGGCGCCTCGATGATCGGCTTCCAGATGCGGGCGATCGCCTTCGGCAAGCCCGAGCTCTACGACCGCTGGCGGCGCGAACTCTGGGAGCTGCACGCGGCGGGCACCCTGCGCCCCGCCGTCCACGAGGAGATCCCGCTCGCCGAGGCGGCCCGCGCCCACGCCGTCATCGAAGCGCGCCGCAACCTCGGCAAGGTGGTCCTGGTCCCGTAGCGGACGGACGGGTCGCCCGGCGCGGCCCCCTCCGCTGTCCGGCCGACTCGGCCGTCCGGGGGACACGCCGCTGCCCCGGACGCGGTGCGTGCCGCGCCTGCGACAGCGGTCGCGGGCGGTGTGGAACGGTTCGAGCCGGTCACGCAGAGCAGCCGATCGGAAGGACTCCACATGTTCAGAACGGTGTTCATCGCCGGCGCGGCCGCGGCCCTCGCCGCCTCCGCCCTCACCCCGTCCGCGGGGGCCGCCACCACCGCCGCCCCGGCCCCCGCACCCCTCGACAAGATCACCATCGACGTGGTCCAGGTCAACGGCTCCGGCTGCCGGCCCGGCAGCGCCACCGTTGCGGTCTCTCCCGACAACACCGCCTTCACGGTGGCCTACAGCGAGTACACGGCGCAGGTCGGCAAGGACGCCAAGGCGACCGACTTCCGCAAGAACTGCCAGCTCGGCCTGAGCGTGAACGTCCCCCAGGGCTACACCTTCGCCATCACCCAGGCGGACTACCGGGGCTTCGCCAGCCTGGCGCCCGGTGCGAGCGGCGAGCAGAGGGCCGGCTACTACTTCCAGGGCATGTCCGAGACCGCCCGCCGCAGCCACACCCTGCGCGGCCGCTACCAGGACAACTGGCAGGCCACCGACCAGGTCGCGATCGAGGCCCTCGTCTTCCACCCGTGCGGGGCGAAGCGGAACCTCAACATCAACACCGAGCTGCTCGCGCAGGCCGGCACCTCCGACACGGCCAACACCACCAGCTTCCTGACGATGGACTCCACCGACGGCAGCATCAACACCAAGTACCACTTCGCCTGGAAGACCTGCCCGCAGCGCTGAGCCGCGGCCGATCGGGTGGCGGGGCGCAACAGGCACTGTCCGGCCGCCCGAGGGCGATGTCCGGCCACGTCCGCGCCGCGTCAGGCCGGCTCCGCCGTCCCGCAAGGCCCCGGGCTTACGATCTCGACGGACGGTTCCCTCCCGTGACCGCTCCCACCCCGCATCCGTGGAGGTCAACCGTGTTCCGGACGGCCGCAGAACACCGCAGTCAGCGCAGCAGTCCCCGTATCCGCGCCACGGCCGGCCTCGCCGCCGCGGCGGGCGTGTTCCTCGCCGCGGGCTGCTCCTCCGGCGGCAGCGGCCCGGGGGAGGCGGCCGGAGGCGTCCCGGTCGTGGAGAAGGGCAAACTGACCACCTGTACGCATCTGCCCTATCCGCCCTTCCAGTTCGAGCAGAACGGCAAGGTCGTCGGCTTCGACGTGGCCCTGATCGACCTCGTCGCCCGGAACCTCAAAGTCGAACAGAAGATCCTCGACACTCCGTTCGAAAACTTCAAGACCGGGGCCTTCCTGAACTCCGGCCAGTGCGACCTCGCCGCGGCCGGCATGACGATCACCGACGAACGCAAGAAGAACGTGGACTTCTCCGTCCCCTACTTCGACGCGACCCAGGCCCTCCTCGCCAACAAGAAGAGCGGTGTCACCACGCTCGCCGAGCTCAAGGCCAAGGGCGGGAAACTGGGCGCGCAGGCGGAGACCACCGGGGAGAGCTACGCCAAGGCGCAGGGCTTCAACCCGGTCTCCTTCGAGAGCTCGGACGCGGTGCTGAACGGACTGCGCACCGGCCAGGTCGACGCGGTCGTGATCGACTACCCGGTCGTCCAGGGCTGGCTCAAGGACAAGACGAACGCCGCCGAGTTCGTCCTGGGCCAGAACATCGACACCGGTGAGAAGTACGGCTTCTCGGTGAAGAAGGGCAACGCCGCCCTCCTCGCCGCGATCGACAAGGCGATCACCACCGCCAAGGCCGACGGCACCTACAAGAAGCTCTACGAGCAGTGGATCGGACCCCTGCCCCAGGCCACGTCGTGACCTCTCGGCTGACCCGGCGCCAGCGGCGCCGGGTCTGGCAGTGGATCCAGTACGCGGTCTTCGTGGCCGTGCTGGTCCTGGTCGTCGTCCTCGCCGACTGGGGCCGGCTGGCGAACCAGTTCGCGCAGCCCGACCTGGCCGCCCGGCTCTTCCCGGACATCATCACCATCGCCCTGCGCAACACGGTGGTGTACACCTTCTCCGGATTCCTCTTCGGCCTCGTACTCGGCCTGGTCGTCGCCATGATGAGGCTCTCCTCGGTGGCCCCCTACCGATGGGCCGCCGGTGTCTACATCGAACTGTTCCGGGGTCTGCCCGCGCTGCTCATCTTCATCTTCGTGGGCGTGGCGGTGCCGCTCGCCTTCCCCGGCACCCAGATCCCCGGCGGCATCTACGGCAAGGTCGCGCTCGGTCTCGGCCTGGTGGCGGCCGCCTACATGGCGGAAACGATTCGGGCCGGCATCCAGGCCGTGCCCAAGGGGCAGATGGAGGCGGCCCGTTCGCTGGGCTTCTCGCACGCCCGCGCCATGGCCTCGGTGATCATCCCGCAGGCTTTCCGCATCGTGATCCCGCCGCTCACCAACGAACTGGTCCTGCTCTTCAAGGACTCCTCCCTGGTGCTCTTCCTCGGAGTGACGCTGGAGCAGCGGGAACTGACGAAATTCGGACGGGACCTCGCCAGCGAGACCGCCAACTCCACCCCGATCCTGGTCGCGGGCCTGTGCTACCTCCTGGTGACCGTGCCGCTGAGCTTCGTGGTGCGCCGCCTGGAAGCCCGTGCCGACAAGGCCACGTGAGGACGACATGCCACAACAGACACCACCGGCGGACACGGCGCCGGCGGACCGCCCGGAGATCGAGATCCGCGACCTGCACAAGTCCTTCGGCGACAACCACGTCCTGCGCGGCATCGACCTCGACGTCGCCCCCGGCGAGGTCGTCTGTGTCATCGGCCCGTCCGGCTCCGGCAAGTCGACGCTGCTGCGCTGCGTGAACCTGCTGGAGGAGCCGAGCCGGGGCACCGTCCACGTCGGCGGTACCGAGCTCACCGACCCCGACGTGGACATCGACGCCGTCCGCCGCCGCATCGGGATGGTCTTCCAGCAGTTCAACCTCTTCCCGCACGTCAGCGTCACCGGCAACCTCACGCTGCCGCAGCGGCGGGTGCTGGGCCGGAACAAGGTCCGGGCCGCCGAGGTCGCCCGGGAGAACCTGGAACGGGTCGGTCTCGCCGACAAGGCGGGCGCCTTCCCGGCCCAGCTGTCCGGCGGACAGCAGCAGCGCGTGGCGATCGCCCGGGCCCTGTCGATGGGGCCGGAGGTGATGCTGTTCGACGAGCCGACCTCGGCGCTCGACCCCGAACTCGTCGGCGAGGTCCTCTCGGTGATGCGGCTGCTGGCCGGCGAGGGCATGACCATGATGGTCGTCACCCACGAGATGAGTTTCGCCCGGGAGGTCGCGGACCGCGTCGTGTTCATGGACGGGGGAGTGATCGTCGAGCAGGGGCCGGCGGCGCAGGTGATCACGCGTCCGGCACACGAGCGGACCAGGAACTTCCTCGACCGCATCCTGGACCCCGCGGCGGCCGAGCCGCCCGTCGGCGAGGACCCCGGCCCGGCCCGGCCGCCCGAAGGGTGAGCGGGTCTTGTCATGGTCCGACGAGATGCCGTTGGGTGCGTTCGGGTGGGACGGAGCGCGGCCCGCAACCTGGCGCACAGAGTGACGAGTCCTCAAGAGTCCTCAAGAGTCCTCACGTTCGGTCACGACATTGGAGGTCCGATGGACACGCAGCCCACCTACGCACTGTCGTCGCGGACGCCGCGATGGGCGCTCGACCCCTACCGCTTCCCCGGACTGGAGGGCCTCGACATGGACGAGGCCCTCGCCGACGGAGCCGCCGCGCCGTCCACCGGCTCCGCCGAAGCCCCTCAGCGCCCGGCCCGCTGAACGGGCCCGGTGAGGGCCGCGTCCGGGATCCACGAGCCGTGGATCATGGCGGGTACCCGGCGCGGGAGGTGGACCGTGGCCACCGGGGCCAGGGCCGGATCCCCGGCGTCCAGGACGAGCAGCCGTGAGGCGTCGGCGTTCAGGTCGCCGACCACCGTCAGGAGGTAACCGGCGTCCTCCTCGGTGGCGCCGGCGGCCGGGACGAACACCGCCTCGCTGGGGAGCTGCCCGGCGCCGAAGGGCCGCAACAGGCGGGCGCCGGTGGCGCGGTCGTACTTCACGAGGGTGTGCCGGCCGATGCCCCGGTCGTCGGGGAAGGCGAGCGCGTACTGGTAGCGGTGCTCGCGCCCGGTGAACGCGTCGTTGATCGTCGGGAACTCGACCGTGAGGTCGTCGCTCTCCTCCTCCGTGGTCCGCCCGCTCGCCGGGTCCACGGTCCAGCGCCGGCCCCGGGAGCCGGAGGCGGGCTCGGCACCGCGGTCGGGGGCGCCGACCCACCAGTTCCAGGAGCGTCGCCAGCCGTCGCGGCCCACGGACGGGCCCTCGATGACGATCCGCCCGCGGGCGTCCTCGTAGGCGTTGGCGAGGTGCATGGCGAAACCCTGGCCGATCTCGAACCAGCGGACCCGCCGAGCGCCGCCCGCACCGCGCGGCAGGACGCCGATGCGCGAGGGCTGCGCGTCGCTCCAGCCGTACGGGATGCCGGAGTGCTCGGAGGGGTCGAAGGTGACCGAGCCCTCCAGGAAGACCACGTGGTGCTCGGTGAGCGCGAAGTCGTGCTTGAGGGCGGCGGTGGCGCCCGGCACCTCCTGGCTGTCCAGGACCTGCCCGTCGGCCGAGGCCACGTGGTGGATCAGGTACGGGGGGAAGGGGGAGGAGGAGAAGAAGTGGAGCTCGCCGGTGACCGGGTCCTCCTTGGGGTGCGCGGTCATGGCGCTGCGCAGCTTGCCGCCGAAGTCGTACGCGCCGACGGTCTCCAGTTCGGGTGTGAGTTCGAAGGGGAGGTTGGCCTCGCAGAGGGCGAGCAGGCGTCCGCCGTGTTCGATGATGTGGGTG
>NZ_JBGWAB010000049.1:0-51431 GCF_041862025.1 Streptomyces sp. AB3(2024) | reverse complement strand
TCTCTGCCCGGGGTGCCCGGCCCCGTCCCGCCCGGCGGCCGGCGCACGGCGGAGGCGGGCCCCGTCCTGCCCGCCGTCCGCCGCCCGGAACCGGAACCGGACCCGGTGGCGCGGACCCCGCACGGCGGGGGCCCGGCCCCTGCGGCGGGTCCGCCCGACGGGGCCCAGGACCCGCCCACCCCGCCCACCCCGTCCGCCGCCCCGCCCGCCGCCCCGCCCGCCGGGCGGCGGCCCGGTCCGGTCCGGGTGGCGCCCCCGCGGGAACGGCGGGGCCGAGTGGAGGCGGCCTGGTTCGCCGCCGACGACCTCGGGCCGTTCCTGGCGATGCTCGGGGCCTTCCTGGGCCGCGGCCTCGGCAAGGGGGCCCGCGCCCTGCGCGGCGTACCCGAACAGGGGCGCCGCGGAGCCCGCGCGGTGCGGGCGCCCCGGCAGCGCGGGGGCGAACGGCCGGCGCCCCCGGCCCGCCGGACCCCGCCGGAGGCCCCGGCGGAGCCGGACGAACTGGTCACCCGGTAACCGAGGAGCTGGAGGAACGGCCGTGAGGCGGATGGACGATCTCGTGGTGATCGGCGCGGGCCCGTACGGGCTGTCGATCGCCGCGCACGCGGCTGCGGCCGGACTCGGGGTGCGCGTCGTGGGACGCCCCATGGCGTCCTGGCGGGACCACATGCCCGAGGGCATGTACCTCAAGTCGGAGCCCTGGTCCTCCAACCTCTCCGCGCCCGGAGGCCGCCACACCCTCGCCGAGTACTGCGCCACCCGCGGTCTGACCGCGGAACACGGCAGCCCGCTGCCCATCGGCACCTTCAGCGCCTACGGGCTCTGGTTCGCCCGCCACGCGGGGCTGCCCGAGGTGGAGGAGGACACCGTCACCGAGGTCACCCCGCACGGCGACGGCTTCCTCGTCCACACCGCCGGCGGCCCGCCCCGCCCCGCCCGCACCGTGGCCCTCGCGGTCGGGGTGATGCCCTTCACCCGGTACCCGCGAGCACTGCGCGACCTGCCCCAGGGCCACTGCTCGCACAGCACCGGCCACAGCGACCTGTCCCGCTTCGCCGGACGGGAGGTGGCCGTCCTCGGCGCCGGGCAGGCAGCCCTGGAGACCGCCGCGCTCCTCGCGGAGGCGGGTGCCCGGCCCTGCCTGGTGGCCCGGCGCTCCCGGCTGAACTGGAACACCGTCCCGCAGCCCCTGGACCGGCCCCTGCTGCGCGCCCTGCGCGACCCGCACAGCGGCCTCGGCACCGGCTGGCGCAGCTGGGTGTGGTCGGAGCTGCCCTGGGCGGTGCGGCGGCTGCCCGGCCCCACCCGGGAGCGGATCGCCGCCACCGCCCTGGGGCCCGCCGGGGCCTGGTGGCTGCGGGAGCGCTTCGAACGGCGGGTGCCGACGCTGCTGGGACACCGGCTGCACCGGGCCGTGCCCGTGGCCGGCGGCCGGACCCGGCTCGGGCTGACCACGGCGGCCGGGGAGTCCGTCGTACTGGACACCGCGCACGTCATCGCCGCCACCGGCTTCGCCCCCGACCTGGCCCGGCTGGAACTGCTCGACGCGGGACTGCGCGCGGCCCTGGCGACCGTCGGCGACGGCGGGACCCCCGAGCTCAGCCCCGGCTTCGAGTCATCCTGGCCCGGACTGTTCTTCGCGGGGCTGCTGACCGCTCCCTCGTTCGGACCTTCCATGCGATTCGTACACGGCGCGGGCTTCACGGCGGGGAGACTGGTGAAGGGAGTCCTGGGCCGCCTCGGCGCCCGGGGCCCGCTCACCGGCACCACCGACGGCGCCGGCCCGGACCGGGCCACCGCCGGGCATCCGAAAACGTATCTACGCTGAGATCCACCGGAGAGGGGTCCCGCGATGGGCGCGGAGCGAGCACAGGGCGGCCGTGGCTGGGTGCGCATCCCCGCCAGCCGCGGGGAACACTCCCCGGCCGGAGCCGCCGCCGGCACACCGTACGGCCGGCACGCGTCCGCCGCCGGCAGACCACCGGGCCCCTCCGGCCCCCCCGGCCCCCCCGGGGGCTTCGCCCCCGCCGATCCGGCCGCCATCTACCTCGCCCTCCTCAAGCGCTGGCGGGAGGCCGGACGCACCCTCCCGGGGCATCCTGACGAGGAGTGGGAGCGACTCATCTCCCAGCCGTGCTGGCCCGGCCGTTAGGTGGTGTGACCCGTGGCAGCGGCGGAGCGTGACAGACCCGGACGGGACGGCACCCCCGGCCCGCTGACGGGCCCCGGCGAGCGGCTCGCGCTCAACGGCATGGGCAGCTTCGAATGGCACCTCGACGCCGGGACCGTCACCATCGACGAGGCCGGCCTGGCCGTCTTCGACCTGGAGCCGCAGGAGTTCGACCACACCCCCGACGGCCTCGGGCTGCGGATCCCCGCCGACGACTCGGCACGGCTCCAGGACACCGTGGCAGGCGTCCTGGACGGCGGCGGCGAGACCTACGGCTCGTACTTCACGGTGCGCCGGCGCGACGGCCGCGACCAGTGGACCCACATCCAGGGCCGGGTGCTGCGCGACCCCGACGGGCATCCGCTGCGCATCGTCGCCATCGTGCGCGACGCCACCGCCGAGCTCGCCCACGCCACCGTGCTGCGCAAACTGGAGAACGCCCGCATCCAGCAGGCCGCCATCGTGCAGCGCACCACCGAGGCACTGTCGCGCGCCGTCACCGTCGACGACGTGACGGCCGCCCTGACCGGCGCCGGCGCCCTGGAACGGCTCGGCGCCGACGGGCTCGCGCTGGGCCTCGTCGAGAACGGCACCATCAAGATCATCGCGCTGAGCGGGGAGTCCCTGGAGATCCTCAGCGAACGCAGGTTCACCCGCCTGGACGGATCGCTGCCGCTGTCGCAGGCCGTGCTCACCAGGCAGGCACGATTCGTCACCTCGCTCACCGAGCTGGCCGCCGAGTTCCCGCTGCTCGCCGACTACCTCAACCGGATCCGCTACGACGCCGCCGCCTACCTCCCGCTCATCGCCCAGGCCAAGGCCATCGGCGGACTCGTGCTCTTCTACCGGCGGCGCAACGAGTTCAGCCCGGAGGAACAGAACCTCTGCCTCGGCCTCGCCGGCATCGTCGCCCAGTCCCTGCAACGGGCCCTCCTCTTCGACCAGGAACGCGAATTCGCCACCGGCCTCCAGGCCGCCATGCTGCCGCGCCGGATCCCCGACATCACCGGCGGGGAGATCGCCGTGCGCTACCACTCCGCCTGGAGCGGACGCGAGGTCGGCGGCGACTGGTACGACGTGATCTCCCTGCCCCGCGACCGGGTCGGGATCGTCGTCGGCGACGTCCAGGGCCACGACACGCACGCCGCGGCCATCATGGGCCAGCTGCGCATCGCCCTGCGCGCCTACGCCGGCGAGGGACACTCCCCCTCCACCGTCCTGGCCCGCGCCTCCCGCTTCCTCGCCGAACTCGACACCGAACGCTTCGCCACCTGCATGTACGCACAGGTGGACCTGGAAACCGGCGGTGTACGGGCGGCCCGCGCAGGCCACCTCGGCCCGCTCATCCGGCACACCGACGGCCGCACCGGCTGGCCCAACGTACGCGGCGGCCTGCCGCTGGGGCTGGCCTCCGCCTTCGAACAGGAGGAGTTCCCCGAGACCCGCCTCGACCTGGTGCCCGGCGAGATCCTCGTCCTGTGCACCGACGGGCTCGTCGAGGAACCCGGCACCGCCATCACCCAGGGCATGGAAGCCCTCGCCCACGCCGTGCGCAGCGGACCCCAGGACGCCGGAGCCCTCGCCGACCACCTCTCCGACCGGCTCTGGGAACGCTGGGGCTCCGGCGACGACGTGGCCCTGCTCGTGCTGCGCCGCGCCCCCGACCCCGGCACCCACCGGGCCCCGCGCATCCACCAGTACATCCACCAGGCCGACCCGGAGGGGCTCTCCGAGGCCCGCTACGCCCTGCGGCAGGCCCTGCGCGACTGGGGCATGGCCGAGCTGGCCGACGACGTCGAGCTGGCGGCGGGGGAGCTGCTGGTCAACGCCCTCCTGCACACCGACGGCGGGGCGGTGCTGACCATGGAGGTGCTGCCCGAACCCGTGCGGCGGATCCGGCTGTGGGTCAAGGACCGCTCCAGCGTCTGGCCCCGCCGCCGCACCCCGGGCGAGGCGGCCACCACGGGGCGCGGGCTGCTGCTGGTCGACGCCCTGGCCACGCACTGGGGGGTCGAGTCCCGGGGCGACGGGAAGGCCGTCTGGTGCGAGTTCGACGCCCGTGCCACCCCGCGCGGCACGCCGTGAGCGGACGCTCACTCCGGGTTGTGGGATGCCGGGTGCGGGGTGATGATGCGGCCATGAAACGGAAGGTTTTGCTTCGGGCCGTGCCGTGCGCCGCCTGAGCAGGGGCGCCGTCACGGGCCTCCTCGCGGTGCTGCTGCTGGCGGCCGGGGTGCCGAAGGCCGTGGACTGGACGACGGGACGGCCCCACGCGGACCCGGGGTGCCAGACGGTCGCGTTCATGTCGATGACGGGCGTCGCACCCGAATGCCGCTGACCCGCCGCCGCGCCCGCGGGTTCCGGGCGTCGGCCGCGCCGGAGCCGGATGCCGCCGGCCGGCGGCGGGTGGCCGCGTTCTCAGTGCTGCTCGTGGATCTCGATGTCCCGGCTGTCCACGGCGACCGTGTCGACCGCCTTCGGCATCAGGCCGTGCAGGTGCACCTCCTGGAGCTCCGCCGTCGCCACCGCGCGACCCGGGTGCAGGCCGGCGCCGAACTGCGGCGCCCGCACCTTCCACTCGTGCGGCGCACCGTCGCAGACGACACCGGTCCCGATGCTGAGCCTGCCCGAGTCCTTCTGGGCGACGGTCACCCTGACCTGCGTGGCCCCGCCGGGGGACGCGGT
Organism: Streptomyces sp. AB3(2024); assembly: GCF_041862025.1. NCBI lineage: Bacteria > Bacillati > Actinomycetota > Actinomycetes > Kitasatosporales > Streptomycetaceae > Streptomyces > Streptomyces sp. AB3(2024). Next base: position 46,576 of record NZ_JBGWAB010000049.1, on the reverse strand, counting down.
CTCGCACCGGTAGGCCCCGTGAAGGGTGATCGCACCGTCCCGGGCGATCTGCGCGTCCGCGCTGACGACGACGGCCTGCTGAAAGACGGTGGCGGCGGCGGGCGCCGCGAACAAAGCGGTCGCGGCCAGTGCGGAGAAGGCGGAGAAGGCCATTCGGCGGGCAGGCGTACGCATTCTTCCTCCAGGTGGGGGTGGATGACGGGATTCCGCCGGAACGCATTGTGCTGGCAGTCGGGGGCAAACGCGCACCGCATACCCGTGTCGGTGTGTGCAATTGCCCGCTCGGGCGCGTGAGACTGGCCGAAATACATCCCCGCACCGAAGATCCCCGAAGGGGTCCCCGTATGCGCCAGCCCACCGTCGTCCTCGCCGCCGCCACCCTCCTGCCCGTCCTGCTGTTCGGCGCCACCGCCTGCCAGAGCGCCCCCGAGGGTGCCGCACTCGCCCCCGCCGCCGCGCCCGCCGTCCCGGTCGACGACGGGGCGCCCGGTACCGACGAGGAGCCCGGGGCGCCGGCCCGCGGCGCGGACGGGGCCGCCGCGAAGGATGCCCATGTGGGTGACTCCGTACGGGTGCAGGGGCGCGAGGTGGGGCGGCACCTCCAGGCCGTGCTCGCCGCCTACGTGGACCCCGCGCTCAGCGTGGAGCCGAACTACGCGCCCCCCGCCGGGAAGCGCTGGGCGGCCGCCTCGATGTCGTTCGTCAACGTCGGCGGCGCCTCGTACGGTCCCCTCGGGCGCATGTGGGCGTACGACGGCGCGGGAAAGCGCTACCCGACCGTGCGCACCGGTGAACTGACCACCGGCAAACCACTCGTCTTCGATTCCCTCGCGGTCGGTGAGCGGGCCGAGGGATGGGTGGTGTTCGAAATCCCGGAAAACACGCGCATTGTGCGGCTGCAGTATCAGGACGCGAACATCCGGGCGAATTCCGGAGGGGGTTTCTGGTCGGTCTAGCCCGCCCGGGTGAAAGGCCGTGAAAGGGCCCGGTTCCAGAGCACTAAGGTGCGGCGCATGACTTCAACGCAAGCCGAAATCGACCGGTCCCACCTCGGCACCCTGTCCGTGCTCGCCTGGATCGGTGACCCCTCCGAAGGGCACGACATCCCGTACCTCCTCGCCTACACCCTCGGCGACGGCCCGCAGGGCCGGGAGGCGGGCGAGAGGGCCGCGCGCGGACTGCTGGAGGAGATCGGCCTGCCCATCGGCGACGTCGTCATGGACGGCACCCGCAACCCGCGCACCTTCGCCGTGCAGATCCTCCTCGCGGGCAACCAGGTCGCCCTGACCCTGCCGGGCCTGAACGCGACCTGCACCGCCCCCGACGAATGGGTCGCCGCCGCCGGCGAGAGCGGGCAGGCGTACTTCCTCTTCGCCACGCGCGCCTGGCCCGAGGCCGTCCCCGGCAAGCCGGTCACCCCCGAGCTCCTGCAGGCCTTCGCCGGCGACGAGGAAGTGCTGACCAGCAGCGCCCACTGCGTCCTGACGGTGCAGAGCCTCCAGCAGTAGGCGGGGCCGCGCTCCGGCCGCCGGGCCCCCAGCCCGCCCGGCGGCCGGTCCCCCCTTGGCGGCCGGTCCCCCCGCCTCGCGGCCGGTCCCCCCGCCGCCCGGTGGCCGGTCCTCCCGGCCCGCCGTCACACCCCGGTGCGGGGACACTCGAAGGCGAACCGCAGTGAACGCACCCGGTTGTCGAAGCTGGACCCCGCCAGATCGGGCAGCCCCACCGCGCGCAGCCCCACCGGACGCGTCAGCAGCTCGCGGAAGAGCGCCTTCATCTCCACCCGGGCCAGGTGCGCGCCCAGGCAGAAGTGCGGACCGCCGCCCCCGAAACCCAGATGGGGGTTGGGGGAGCGGGTGATGTCGAAGGCGTCCGGATCGGGGAAGACCGCCTCGTCACGGTTGGCGGATGCGTAGTACAGCACCACCTTGTCGCCGGGCCGGAACAGGTGCCCGCCCAGGGTGTGTTCGGCCGCCACCGTCCGGCGGAACTGGATGATCGGAGTCGAGTGCCGGATCATCTCGTCCACCGCGCCGTCCGCGTACTTCTCGAAGTCCGAGAGCAACAGGTCCCGTTGTTCCGGGAAGTCGGTCAGCAGCGTCAGCCCGTGGGTGATGGCGTTGCGGGTCGTCTCCACCCCCGCCACCATCAGCAGACTGAAGAACGCCCCCAGTTGACGGGCCCCGAGCGCCTGACCGTCGACGTTCGCGCAGACCAGCGCCGAGATCAGGTCGTCGGTGGGGTGCCTGCGCCGCTCCCGCCCGATCCCGGCGACCATCCGCTGCATCCGCGCCAGCGCCCGCAGCCCACGCCCCGGCATCCGCAGCCGCGACGCCAGGCCCCGCTCCACCCCGATGTTCTCCGAAGCGTGGTTGACCCGGTCCGCGATCTCCGCCCGGTAGCGCTCCGGGATGCCCATCGTGTTGCAGATGACCTCCAGCGGCAGCCGGGAGGCCACCGCCGACACGAACTCGTCCGGCCGCCCCTCCAGCACGTCGTCCACGATCCGCGCCGCCACCGCGTGGATGTCCTCCTCGGCGGCGGCCAGCAGACGGGGCGTGAAGGCCCGCTGCACGATCTTGCGCAGCTGCGCGTGGTCCGGACCGTCCAGGTTGACCATCGAGTCCCCGAACAGCGCCCGCACCCACCGGGCCGGCTCCGGCGTGGTGACCCCGGGCGCGCTGGCGAACACCTTGGGCAGCCGGCTCGCCTCCTGCACGTCCGCGTGCCGGACGAGCGCCCAATGGCCGGCCCCCTCCGGGACGAACACCGGGGACGGCAGCGCGCGCAGGCGCGCGAAGGCGGCCAGGCGCCGGTCCGGTGGAAGCTGCCAGAAACCCGGCTCGGCCAGTTCCGCTCCGGGACCGGTCGCGCTGCTGTGCCGTTGCGGGGGGAGTGTCATGGGGCCGTCTCTTCCTGTCGCCGTGATGGGTGACGTGCACCGCGTGATGCGTGGCGTGCCGTACGCGGTGCGCCGTGCTGCAGAACGGATCCACGGGCACGGGAGTGACGGCCCCACGGCCGGCGCCTCCCGGGAGCCCCGGACCTCAGACTGTGACGGCCGCCCGCGACCCGCCCCGGACCGAGAGGGTCTGGCCCACCGCCACGGTCGCCGTCGCGACCAGTCCCGCGTAGAACACCGCGTACTCACCCGTCCATGTGCACGCGAGGATCACCACGGCGGACACCGGCAGCACCAGCTGCTGGGCGAGACCTCGCTTGAAGTGCCGGGAGTGCAGCAACCACACCATCATCAGGAACAGCGCCGTCGGGACGGTGACGGCGGCGTTCGCGGCCACCTGTGAAATGTGGGCCTGGCCCACCGCGTGCTCCACCGCGACCTCGATGCCCGCACCGATCGCCGCACCCGACGCGAAGATCAGCAGATGGCCGTAACCCCACGGGATCGCCTGACGGTTGGACGTCAGCCGCTCGTGCATCGGCACCGCGAAGTAGATCCACCACGCGGCGAACACGATCAACAGCCCGCCCGCGGCGATCGGCAGCAGCTCGCCCAGGGCCTCGTGTTCGTCGAGCGCCGACTTCACTGCCACCGTGCTCGCGGCGATCGTCTCGCCGAGCACGATGATGGTGAACAGCCCGTACCGCTCCGCGATGTGGTGCGCGTGCCACGGCGTCTGGTGCCCGCGCTCGGCCAGCACCGGAACCAACAGTTCCGCCGCCACCAGCACCAGGAACAGCCACCGCTTGGACGCGTCCGGGGCGAACAGCAGCGCCACCCACCCCGCCTGGCACAACACCAGCCCCGCCGCGTACTTCAGCGCCGCCGTACGGGCCGGACCGCTCTCCCCGGACGCCGCCCGCAGCCACTGAGCCGTCAACGCCACCCGCATGATCAGGTAGCCGATGACGGCCACCGTCCAGTCGTTCTCGTTGAAGGCACGGCTCACCCCCGCCGCGTAGACCAGCACACCGGCGATCTGCACGAGCGTCGCGATCCGGTACGGCACGTCGTCACAGTCGTAGGCCGACGCGAACCACGTGAAGTTCATCCACGCCCACCACACCCCGAAGAAGACGAAGAAGTACCCGATCACCCCGCTCCCCGGATGGCCCTCCGCCAGCGAGTGCACCAGACACTGACCGGCCTGGGCGATCGCGACGACGAAACAGAGATCGAAGAACAGCTCCAGCGGGGTCGCCGCCCGGTGGTCCTCGTCGCGGCTGCGCGCGGTCATCGGTACGTACGTCATACCGCCCAGCACAGCAGTGCCCGGCGGCCTGACAGGCGAGGCGCGCGGCCCGCACCTCCCGGGTACCCCGGGCGGACTCGTAGCGGCCCAGCACCATCCGAACGATCCGACGGCGCCCGGCCGACGCCGGGTACGCCGCCGCCGGCCCGAGCCCCGAGGCCGGGCTCACGGTCGCACTCCGGCAACCCGGCAGCCCGCCACCCCGTCGGCGTGCCGGTCCGGCGGCCCGGCACCCGTCGGCGTGCCGGTCCGGCGGCCCAGCACCCCTGCGGCCCGCCGGCCCGGGCCCTCGCCGTCCCGCCGGCCCGCCGGTCCGGCGCCCCGGCCGGCCCGCACGGTCCGCCTCCCCACCGGCGGACCCGGGACGGGAGGACCCCGCCCCGGCCGCGGTGACCGCCTCGGCCCCCACTCGCAGGCCGTACGGGGGCTCCGGCGCCCTGACCGGCGGATCCCGGTGATCTTCCGGGATCAGCACACGCGCCAAGCCGAGGGCCAGGGCACCGAGGCGCAGGCGGCCGCGCAGAAGCAGTCCGGGACGGAGGCGGGCGCCGTCACCGGCTTCTCCTCCGCCACCGCCGCCTACGGCTTCTTCCTCATCCCCGCGATGTTCGCCGTCATGGCCGTCACCACCGCGCTGTGGATCTTCATCGGCTTCCACCCGACCTGCCTCGCCGTGTGCCGGTGGTTCCACGCCCGCAAGGGCGCCGAGGCTCCCGGCTGAACCGGGCGGGCGGCGGGGTCCGCCGTACCCTGGACGCATGAGCACCTCCGCCGCCCCCGACCCGCTGCCCGAGTCCGCCGCGACGCCTCCGCCGGCCCCGGCACCGGCGTCGTCGACACCGGCTCCCAGGCCGCGCCCCCGGCTGATCTTCGACGACCCGCTGGACCAGCAGTCGTCCGACGACACCGACCGTGGCTGGGGCGAGCGACCGCCCGCCGGCGGAAGCGCGGCCGACCTGGCCCGCTTCCTCGACGAGAAGCCCCCGCACCACATCTGATCCGCCCGAGCGGTCAGAAGGCGTCCCGTGCTCCCGGAGCCTGGCCGCTGCCGCCGTTCGAGCCCCGCTGCGCCACCAGGGTGTCGCGGATCTCCTTGAGGACTTCCAGCTCGGTGATCTCCATGGTCTCCTGCACCCCCTCCTTGGCCTTGCGGCGCGCCTCCTGCCGGGCGAGGTACTTCGCCATCGGCAGGACCATCAGGAAGTAGACGACCGCCGCGGTGATCAGGAAGGTCAGTGCGGCGTTGAGGACCGATCCCCACAGGATGTTGACGCCGATCGGATCGCCCTTCGCGTCGATGCCACAGGGACCCTTCAGGCACGAGGTGTAGACATCCAGGCTTTTGGTGCCGATGGCGCCCACGAGCGGGCTGATGATGCCCTTCACGATCGAGTTCACGATGTTCGTGAACGCGGCGCCGATGACCACGGCCACCGCCAGGTCCACCACGTTGCCGCGCATCAGGAAGGCCTTGAAGCCCACCAGCACGCTCTCCTTTTTCTTCTCGCCCACCACTGAGCCTTTCTCTGGAACCGCTGAATTCGGAGTCAACTGTTCCGAAAGTTACGGCAGTCCGGACCCGCAGTGTCCAATCGAGCTCCACATCAAGGTGACTTGACTGGGCGTACGTGCGAATCAGCACAACGTCACCGCCAGCCGCGCCACCGCGCCCGCCCCCACCAGGGCCCGAGCGGTGTCCCGGGGGACGGACAGCACCACGAGCGCGCCGCCGTCCCCGACGCCCTTCTCCGGCTCGGGCACCTCGGTGACCCGGGCTCCGGCCGCCACCACACGGGGCGGGCCGGTGCGCTCGGCCGCGACCACGTCCACCCGGTCCCCGGGGCGCAGCAGCCGCACCGTCGCCGCGTCCGCGATGCGCACGGGCGCCGACACCAGGCGTACCACCGCCGCCGGCGGTTTCACCACGGGCGGGGCCGCGCCCCGGGAGGCACGGGCCTGCGCCCCGCCCACCGCCAGGGCCGCCGCCACGACGGCCAGCCCGGCCGCGGTGGCCCGCCTGCGCCGCCGCACCGCACGACGCAGCCGGCCCCCGGCCCGGCCCACACGGAGCGGGGGGAAGGGGGGAACAGGGCGTGCGGGGGGACACGTGGAGGACGAGGGGACGCGGGGAGGGGAGGAGGGTGAACAGGGAGGACAAGGAGGACGGGAAGAGGTCCTGGACATGGTGGGCACCGCCGAGCCGATCGGGATCCGGTGTCCGGGTCCAGCGCCCGGACCCCCTCACGATCCGCCGTTCCGCCCGATCCCGCGCCGGCCTGTGGACGGTCCCCAGGTTGTGGACAACCCCGTCACCCTCACGGGCGGCCCGGGCTGCCGCCCCGACGCCGGGGCGGCAACCCCCCGTACGCGATCATCGAGGCATGAGCCAGTACTACAACATGGGCGACGAGGTGCTCTGGAACCCGGCGACAGGAGTGTCCCGGCTCTTCCTCGCGCAGGTGGCCGCCTTCGAGCGGGAACTGGGGATCCCCTCCGGGATCGGGCCCATGGAGGCCGACGACAGCGAGGTCGACCCCGTGGGGCTCGCCCGGTTCGCCGAGGAACTCGTGGACCGGTACCTGCGCGGCAGCCATCCCGTCGCCGCCGCGCTGTCCGAAGGGTTCGCCGCTGTCGTCGCGGCCTTGGCCGCGCGTGCCCGGATCCCCCTCCCCCTCGGGGAGGGGGACCGGGCGGACCGGCTCCGCGAGCTCGTCCGCGGGGTGCGGCCGGCCGTGTGCGGCTGAGCCGGGCACGGCTGAGCCGGGCGGGCGAAGGCGGCCGGAGGAACGTGCGGTCGCGGTCGGGGTGAGAGCGGCTACGGGAGCTCGATGCCGAGGTCCCAGCCGTCGTGGGCGTGGGTGCACAGGCAGGAGCGGGACGCGGTCGGCGGGAGGGCCGCGACGGCGTCGAAGAGGACCTCGCGCAGCCGGCCGACGTTCTCGCCGAACACCTTGAGGACCTCCGTGTGGGAGACGCCCTCGCCCGTCTCGGCACCCGCGTCCAGGTCGGTGACCAGGGCCATCGAGGTGTAGCAGAGTCCCAGCTCGCGGGCGAGGACCGCCTCCGGGTGCCCGGTCATGCCGACCACCGACCAGCCCGCCGCCGCGTGCCAGCGTGATTCCGCCCGCGTGGAGAAGCGGGGTCCCTCTATGACGGCCATCGTGCCGCCGTCCACCGGCTCCCAGCCGCGCCCCCGCGCCGCTTCGAGCGCCACCGTGCGACCGGCGGGGCAGTACGGGTCGGCGAAGGTCGTGTGCACGACGTTGGGGACGCTGCCGTCGGGCAGCGGCTCCCCGTCGAAGAAGGTCTGGGCGCGCGACTTCGTACGGTCGACCAGCTGGTCCGGGACGAGCAGCGTGCCCGGCCCGTACTCGGCCCGCAGGCCGCCCACCGCGCACGGGCCCAGCACCTGGCGGACGCCGACCGAGCGCAGTGCCCACAGGTTGGCCCGGTAGTTGATCTTGTGCGGGGGCACGGTGTGGCTGCGCCCGTGCCGGGGCAGGAAGGCGACCTGCCGCCCGGCCAGCTCGCCCAGGTACAGGGAGTCGCTGGGGGGCCCGTACGGGGTCTCCACCTGGATTTCCGAGACGTCGTCCAGGAAGGAGTAGAAGCCCGAGCCGCCGATGACACCGATCTCTGCGTTGACCATGGCGCCACCCTAACCGGGCACGCGTAAGGCCCCGCCGCCCAGGAGGGCGACGGGGCCTTACGGAAAAAGAAAGGCGTACGGGTCAGGCGGCGGACGTGGAGCCGGCGCTGCTGCCGGTGCCGGACGACGACGTCGAGGAGGACGAAGCGGCGGCAGGCGCGGCGGTGGTCGTCGTCGAGGACGACGGCTTCGAGGCGGGCGTGCTGCTCGACGAAGCGCCACGGCTGTCGTTCCGGTAGAAACCGGAACCCTTGAAGACGATGCCGACCGCGGAGAACACCTTCTTCAGGCGTCCGTCGCAGCTCGGGCACACGGTCAGTGCGTCATCGGTGAACTTCTGCACGGCCTCAAGGCCCTCACCGCACTCGGTGCACTGGTACTGGTAGGTCGGCACGAATTTCCTCCTGGCACTCTGACTCAATGAGTGCTAACGACGCTCCATGGTGACGTATTCCGGCGGATCAGTCCACCGTCACAGGCTGGCGGTGACCGATGCCACGCTCGTTCACCCGGTCACGGGCGGCCGGCGCGGGGGTTGCAGCAGGGGTCACCGGGGCGGCGGGAGCGGACGCGTTCACGATCCGGCTCGCGGCCGGGGGCGCCAGCTTCGCCCGCAGGGCCAGCAGGGTGACCAGTGCGAGCGCGGTGGCCACCAGCGGCACCAGGAAGCCGTACGAGGACCCGTGCGCGTCCGTCAGACGGCCGGCCAGGGTCACGGCGCCGGCCTGGCCGAAGGCGACCGCGCCGGTCAGCCAGGTGAAGGCCTCGGTGCGCGAGGCGGCCGGGATCAGCTGCTCGATCATGGTGTAGCCGGTGATCAGCGCAGGGGCGATGCACAGGCCGACGACCAGGCCGAGGGCGCCCAGCAGGATCATCGAGTGGGCGGCCCACAGGACGGACGCGGCGGCGGTGAGGCCGATGTAGCCGAGGATCAGGCGGCGGCGCGGGCCGATCTTCCAGGCGATGGCGCCCATCGCGATGCCGGCGGTCATGTTGCCGGCCGCGAAGATGCCGTACAGCAGGCCGTTGGCGCCCGGGTTGCCGATCTCGTTGGAGAAGGCGGCGAGCGAGACCTGCATGCCGCCGAAGACGGCGCCGATGCCGATGAAGGCGACGATCAGGACGCGCAGGCCCGGGAAGGACAGCGCGGAGGCGTGCTTGTGGCCGCCGGCCGGGACCGGGGCCGGCTTCGGCTCCGTGGCGCGCTGCGCGGCGAAGAAGAGGCCGCCGAGCAGGGTCAGGGCCGCCTCGGTGGCCAGGCCGGCCGCCGGGTGGATGCCGGTGCACAGGGCGGTGGCGAGCACGGGTCCGACGACGAAGGTGAACTCGTCGGTGACGGACTCGAACGCGGCCGCGGTCGGCAGCAGTGGGGATCCTTCGAGCTTGGCCGCCCAGCGGGAGCGGACCATGGGCCCGACCTGCGGGACGGATGCGCCGGCCGGGACGGCGGCCAGCGCGAGCGCCCACAGCGGGGCGCCGAGGAGGGCCAGCGCGGTCAGAGCGGAGACCGCGGCGGCGTGAACGAGGACGACCGGCACGAGGACGGCGCTCTGGCCGCGGCGGTCGGTGAACTTGCCCATGACCGGCGCGGAGAGGGCCATGGAGACGCCGGTGACGGCGGCGACGATGCCGGCGTCGCCGTAGGAGCCGGTGGCGTGCCGGACGAGCAGCAGGATGCTGATCGTCAGCATGCCGAACGGCAGACGGGCGGCGAAGCCGGGGAGGACGAAGCCGAGGGCGCCGGGCGTGCGCAGCAGCTGCCCGTAGCCGGGGCGGGTGGACGTGGCGGACTTGTCGGTCGTGACCGCGGATGTCACGGCCTGGCCTTTCCGCTGCCTGGTAGAGCGTCCCCGTCTGCGGACGGTGTGCCGCCTTGTGAGCGACCGCACCCGTACATGTGGGAGCCCCGAGAGCTGTCCTCTTGCGCAGAACCGAGTGATACCTGGGCGCCCACTGCGAGAGGGTGCCACGGCCGCTTTGCGGTCGCGCCAGCTCTGCGTCAGGCAGAGTTGGTTCGATCTGGTGTGCCTTCATCGTACAGGGGAATCCGCTACCACACCCTGTGATTTCTCTGGCAACTCGTGTCTTCACCTGCGATTAACTGGAGCTTCGCATTCCAGCGCCCGTGAAATGGGGGCGAAGAAGGTCATACGCCACTGAAACTGGCCAGTTTAGAGCAGCGCTCTATAGCGGAGTGTTCACCTCGACCACCCCTGCGTCACCCTCCGTCACCGAAAATCGCCGCCGGCCCACCGCGGGTGACCGTGCGGGCGGCGGTCGGAGAATGTCGACAAACGCGGACGAGCGTCGAAGAGCGCCGGCGGTGCCGGGAGTGCCGGGAGTGCCGGCGGACGCCGCCGTCCGCCGGCCGCCGTCACAACGACGTTCCGCCCCCGGTGCCCAGCCACCCCGCCAGCTTGCCGCCGCGCGCCACCGCCCGCAGCCGGGCCTCCGCCGCGTCGCGAACCGGATCCGTGGCCACCACCAGCAGCTCGTCCCCGCGCCGCAGTACGGTCGACGGCGCCGGTACGAAGCTCTTCGCGTCCCGGACCACCAGCGTCACCGACGCCCCCGCCGGCAGTCGCAGCTCGCCGACCTCGACCCCGTGCATGCGCGAGGCGGGCGGGATCGCGAAGGACAGCAGGTGCCCGCGCAGCTTCTCCAGCGGTGCCGACTCGATCCCGAGGTCGGCCGCCGCCTCGTCCGTGTCGCCGAGCTCCAGCTTGCGCGCCAGCCACGGCAGGGTCGGGCCCTGGACCAGGGTGTAGACGACGACGAGCACGAAGACGATGTTGAAGACCCGGTCGCTGCCCTCGATGCCGGTCACCATCGGGATGGTCGCCAGGATGATGGGGACGGCGCCGCGCAGGCCCGCCCATGACATCAGGGCCTGCTCCTGCCACGGGATCCGGAAGGGCAGGAGGCTGACGAACACCTCCAGGGGCCGCGCCACCATCGTCAGCACCAGTCCGATGATCACAGCGGGCCAGAAGTCGCTCGCCAGCTCGTGCGGGGTGACCAGCAGGCCCAGCAGCACGAACATGCCGATCTGCGCGATCCAGCCGAGCCCGTCCGCGAACCCGCGGGTGGCCGGCCAGTGCGGCAGCTTCGCGTTCCCGAGCACCATGGCCGCCAGGTACACCGCCAGGAAGCCGGAGCCGTGCGCCATCGCGCCGGCGGCGTACGCCGCCACGGCTATCGCCATCACCGCGATCGGGTACAGGCCGGAGGCGGGCAGTGCCACGTGCCGCAGGCCGTACGCCCCCAGGAAGCCCACCGTCAGGCCGATCGCGGCGCCGATCGCCAGCTCCAGCGCGATCTTGCCGATCAGGACGTACCAGTCGTCCACCGGTCCGACCGTCGCGAAGGCCACCACCAGGATCACGACGGGAGCGTCGTTGAATCCGGACTCGGCCTCCAGCACGCCCGTCACCCGCGAGGGGAGCGGGACCTTCCGCAGGACGGAGAAGACGGCCGCCGCGTCGGTCGAGGAGACGACCGCGCCGATCAGCAGGGCCTGGCGCCACTCCAGCCCGACCAGATAGTGCGCGCCCGCCGCCGTGACGCCCACGCTGACCGCGACGCCGACCAGCGACAGCACGATCGCGGCCGGCAGCGCGGGTCTGATCTCTTTCCACTTGGTGCCCAGACCACCCTCGGCGAGGATCACGACGAGTGCGGCGTAGCCGATGACCTGCGTCAGCTCGGCATTGTCGAATACGACGTTGCCTATGCCGTCCTGGCCTATCGCTATGCCTATGCCGAGGTAGATGAGCAGGCTGGGGAGGCCGCTGCGTGAGGAGATGCGTACCGCCGCTACCGCGACGAGCAGCACGAGCGAGCAGACCAGCAGGAGCTCGTTGAGCGTGTGGACAGTCAGCGGGCGGCCCTTTCCTCAGTGCGCCTGACGGAGCGGCGGATCGTTCCTTCCGGAGGCGCGTCCGGCAAGTTACTTCGTTACCTTACCTAATATTTGACGATTCCTTGACGCGATAGTCACATTGTGAAACGCCTGTTCGGCCCTGTCCTCATGACCTCGACCCCTGGCGGATCAACGGACATGGTCCTGCGCCTATGGTTGCTCCCAGCAATCCCAGGACCACCCTGCCCCTCTAAGGACAGCGATGCCCGCCAATGAATCCGGACCTTCCGTCAAGAAGAAGGGACGACGCGCACGCCTGCTCGTGCTCGTCTTGGTCCTGGTGCTCTTGGCGGCAATCGGCTACGGCGCGTACTGGAGCGTGGACACCGTGCGCGCCTCCTTCCCGCAGACCACCGGCTCCCTCAAGGTCCCCGGTCTGACCGGGACCGTCGACGTCAAGCGCGACGAGCACGGGATTCCGCAGCTCTACGCCGACAACGACGAGGACCTCTTCCGCGCACAGGGCTTCGTCCACGCGCAGGACCGGTTCTGGGAGATGGACGTACGCCGTCACATGACCTCCGGCCGGCTCTCCGAGATGTTCGGGGCCGGCCAGGTGGAGACCGACGCCTTCCTGCGCACGCTGGGCTGGCGCCAGGTCGCCCAGGCCGAGTACGACACCAAGCTCTCGCCGGAGACCAAAAAGTACCTCCAGGCCTACGCCGACGGGGTCAACGCGTACCTGAAGGGGAAGTCCGGCAAGGACCTCTCCGTCGAGCACGCCGCCCTCAAGCTGACCGACGACTACAAGCCGGAGCAGTGGACGCCGGTGGACTCGGTGGCCTGGCTCAAGGCCATGGCCTGGGACCTGCGCGGCAACATGCAGGACGAGATCGACCGCTCGCTGATGGCGAACACGCTCTCGCAGGCCCAGATCGACGAGCTCTACCCGCCGTACCCCTTCGACCGGAACAAGCCGATAGTCGAGGGCGGCACGGTCGCGGGCGGCAAGTACGTCCCCCAGGGGACCCCGGGCACCGGCACCGGAACAGGTACCGGCACCGGCACCGGCACCGGATCGACCGGCACGGGTACGGGTACGGGTACGGGTACGACGGGCACCGGTACGGGTACCGGCACGGGCACGGGCACCGGCACCGGCTCGCAGGCCACCCCCAACGGCGGCAGCACCGGCCTCGCCGGCAACGCCACCGCCCAGGGCGCCACGGTCGGCCTGCGCACGCAGCTGACCTCGCTCTCCAAGACCCTGGACGAGATCCCGGCCATCCTCGGCCCCAACGGCAGCGGCATCGGATCCAACTCCTGGGTCATCGGTGGCAAGTACACGACGACCGGCAAGCCGCTCCTCGCGAACGACCCGCACCTCTCCCCGCAGCTGCCCTCGGTCTGGTACCAGATGGGCCTGCACTGCCGCGCCGTCTCGCCCCAGTGCCAGTACGACGTGGCCGGCTACACCTTCTCGGGCATGCCCGGCGTGGTCATCGGCCACAACGCCGACATCGCCTGGGGCATGACCAACCTCGGCGCCGACGTGACCGACCTCTACCTGGAGCAGGTCAAGCCCGACGGCTACGTCTACGACAACAAGGTGCTCCCCTTCACCACCCGTGAAGAGGTCATCAAGGTCGCGGGCGGCAAGAGCAAGAAGATCACCGTCCGGACCACCAACAACGGACCGCTGATCTCCGACCGCAGCGACGAGCTGGAGACCGTGGGCGTCCGCGCCCCCGTCCCCACCTCCGCCCCCGACCGCGGCAACGGCTACGCCGTCGCCCTGCGCTGGACCGCCCTGGACCCCGGCAAGTCGATGGACGCGGTGTTCAAGATCGACCGCGCCAAGGACTTCGCCAGCTTCCGGGCAGCCGCGGCCGACTTCGAGGTCCCCTCGCAGAACCTGATCTACGCCGACAACAAGGGCGCCAACGGCAACATCGGCTACCAGGCCCCGGGCCGCATCCCGATGCGGGGCCAGGGCGACGGCCGCATGCCGGCCCCCGGCTGGGACCCGAAGTTCGCCTGGAAGGGCGGCAAGGACGGCAACGCGGGCTACATCCCGCAGAACGAGATGCCCTGGGAGCTCAACCCGGCCCGCGGCTACATCGTCACCGCCAACCAGGCCGTCACCGAGACCGGCGCCGGCAAGTACCCGTACGTGCTGACCACGGACTGGGGCTACGGCGCCCGCAGCCAGCGGATCAACGACCTCATCGAGGCGAAGATCAAGGACAGCGGCAAGATCTCGACCGACGACATGCGCGCCATGCAGATGGACAACAGCAGCGAGATCGCCGCGCTGCTGACCCCGATGCTGGCCAAGATCCAGGTCTCGGACCCGGACGTGCGCTCGGCGCAGAAGCTGCTCGAAGGCTGGAACTACACGCAGGAGAACGACTCGGCGGCGGCCGCGTACTTCAACGCGGTCTGGCGCAACATCCTCAAGCTGTCCTTCGGCGACAAGATGCCCAAGGAGCTGCGGATCGAGGGCAGCTGCGCCAACGTCCAGGAGAGCGGCGGTCCCAACGACGACCTCACCAAGACGGTCCGCGAGTGCGGCACCCGCGGCCCCGACTCGGCGCAGCCGGACGGCGGCGACCGGTGGTTCGAGGTGGTGCGCCGCTTGGTCAAGGACGAGAAGTCGCCCTGGTGGTCCTCGCCCAAGACGCTCACCAAGCCGGCGACGACCACCCGTGACCAGCTCTTCGCCCGCGCCATGAACGACGCGCGCTGGGAGCTGACGGCCAAGCTCGGCAAGGACCAGTCGACCTGGAGCTGGGGCCGGCTGCACCAGCTGAACCTGAAGAACCAGACGATCGGTACCGAGGGCCCCGGCTTCATGCGGTGGCTCCTCAACCGCGGCCCGTGGAACCTGGGCGGCGGCGAGGCCACCGTCAACGCGACCGGCTGGAACGCCTCCAGCGGGTACGGGGTCACCTGGGTGCCGTCGATGCGGATGGTCGTGAACCTCAACGACCTGGACAAGTCCCGCTGGATCAACCTGACCGGCGCCTCGGGGCACGCGTACGCCTCCACGTACACGGACCAGACGACGATGTGGGCCAAGGGTGAACTGCTGGACTGGCCCTTCGGCAAGGAGGCTGTCGACAAGTCGACGGTCGACACGCTGACGCTGAAGCCGTGACGCCGAGGCGGTAACGCCGAAGCCCGGGGCGGAAGGCCGAGAGCCGGAGCCCCGGGGCCGAGGCCTCAGAAGCGCACCACCCCCGACGGGGTGGCGACCGCCCGGACGGGGTGGTCGTGCGGTTCCTCCGGGACCCGCGCGACCACCTCTTCGTCGTAGAGGAGCACCACCAGCGCCGGGTGCGTCCCGGCGCGTTCCAGCCGGGCCAGCACCCGGTCGTAGGAGCCCCCGCCGCGCCCGAGCCGCATCCCGCGTCCGTCGACCGCCAGGCCGGGCAGCAGGACGGCGTCGGCGGCCGTGACGGCCTCGGGGCCGAGCGCCGGCCCGGAGGGTTCCAGCAGGCGCATCTTCCCGGGGTGCGCGGCCTCGGCGAGGCTCCCGGGCCCCTCGTAGGCGGCCCAGTCGAGGTCGTTGTCGGGCAGCAGCAGGGGCAGCAGCACCCGCTTGCCGGCCGCCCGCAGCGCGTCGAGCAGCTCGTGGGTGCCGGGTTCCGCGCCGACCGAGACGTACGCGGCCACCGTGCGCGCACCGGCCAGCTCGGGCAGGGTGAGGGCGGAGCGGGCGAGCGCGCGGGCGGCCGTGCCGCGCGCCTCGGGGGACAGGGTGCGGCGGGCGGCGAGCAGTTGCCGCCGGAGGGCGGCCTTCTCGGCCGGGTGCTCCGTCACTATGAGGTCACATACCTTTGCTATAGGTGTATATCAGGACATAATTACCGGAATCTGGGCGGGTGTTCGGCGCGACCCACTATCGTTCTGCCCATGACTCAGTCGCACCCCGTGATCAAGAAGGCCGTCATCCCGGCCGCGGGCCTCGGCACTCGGTTCCTCCCGGCGACCAAGGCGACCCCGAAGGAAATGCTCCCGGTCGTGGACAAGCCGGCCATCCAGTACGTGGTCGAGGAGGCCGTCTCGGCCGGCCTGGACGACGTCCTCATGATCACAGGACGTAACAAGCGGCCCCTCGAAGACCACTTCGACCGCAACTACGAGCTGGAGTCGGCCCTCATCGCCAAGGGCGACGACGACCGGCTGAAGAAGGTCCAGGAGTCCAGCGACCTGGCCACCATGCACTACGTCCGCCAGGGCGACCCGCGCGGCCTGGGACACGCCGTCCTCTGCGCCGAGCCGCACGTCGGCAGCGAGCCCTTCGCCGTCCTGCTCGGCGACGACCTCATCGACCCGCGCGACCCCCTCCTGCGCCAGATGGTCGACATCCACGCGCGCACCGGCGGCACCGTCATCGCGCTGATGGAGGTCGACCCGTCCAGCGTGCACCTCTACGGCTGCGCCGCCGTCGAGCCGACCGGCGAGCCGGACGTCGTCCGCGTCACCGGACTCGTCGAGAAGCCGGACGCCTCCGAGGCCCCCAGCAACTTCGCGGTCATCGGACGGTATGTCCTCAACCCCGCGATCTTCGGCATACTGCGGGAGACCGAGCCGGGCCGCGGCGGGGAGATCCAGCTCACCGACGCCCTGCAGAAGCTGGCCGCCGACGAGAGCGTGGGCGGCCCGGTGCACGGCGTGGTCTTCCGCGGCCGCCGCTACGACACCGGGGACCGCGGGGACTACCTGCGGGCCATCGTGCGACTCGCGTGCGAACGTGAGGACCTGGGCCCGGAGTTCCGCACCTGGCTTCACCGTTACGTCACGGAGGAGATGTAGGAACGTGAGCAGTTCCGCACCGCAGGACACCGCGCCGCACCGTCTGTGGTCGGTGGACGAGCACCTCGCGGACGTCCTCGCCACCGTCCGGCCGCTGGAGCCCCTCGAACTCCAGCTGCTCGACGCCCAGGGCTGCGTCCTGGTCGAGGACGTCACCGTGCCCGTCGCCCTCCCGCCCTTCGACAACAGCTCCATGGACGGGTACGCCGTCCGTGTGGCCGACGTCCAGGGTGCGAGCGAGGAGTTCCCCGCGGTGCTCGCCGTCATCGGCGACGTCGCGGCGGGCAGCGGTGAACTGCCCACCGTCGGCCCCGGACAAGCGGCCCGCATCATGACCGGAGCCCCGCTGCCGCCCGGCGCCGAGGCCGTCGTGCCGGTCGAGTGGACCGACGGCGGCACGGGCGGCGGCGCAGCCGCCGGGATGACCCCGGCCAGCGCCGCGCCCGAGGGCGCGGGCGGCGAGGTACGGGTCCACCGGGCCGCAGAGGCGCGGGCGCACGTGCGCTCGCGCGGGAGCGACGTACAGGCCGGCGACCTGGCCCTGGCCGCCGGCACCGTCCTCGGCCCGCCGCAGATCGCCCTGCTGGCCGCCATCGGCCGCGGCACCGTACGGGTGCGGCCGCGCCCCCGGGTGGTGGTCCTGTCCACCGGCAGCGAGCTGGTCCAACCGGGTGAGGCGCTGGCCGCCGGGACCATCTACGACTCCAACAGCTTCGCCCTCGCCGCCGCCGCCCGCGACGCCGGCGCCATCGCCTACCGGGTCGGCGCGGTCGCCGACGACGCCGAGACCCTGCGCGCCGTCATCGAGGACCAGCTGATCCGGGCCGATCTCCTCGTCACCACGGGCGGGGTCAGCGTCGGCGCGTACGACGTGGTCAAGGAGGCGCTGACCTCCGTCTCGGCGGGCGACGAGGCCGTGGAGGCGGGACGCGTCGACTTCCGCAAGCTCGCCATGCAGCCCGGGAAGCCGCAGGGCTTCGGCACGGTCGGCCCCGACCACACCCCGCTGCTGGCCCTCCCCGGCAACCCGGTGTCCTCCTACGTCTCCTTCGAACTGTTCGTGCGTCCCGCCATCCGGACGCTGATGGGCCTGCCCGCGTCCGAGGTCAGCCGGCCGAGCGTGCGCGCCGTGCTCAAGGCCGACCGGCCGATCGGCTCGCCGGCCGCCCGCCGCCAGTTCCTGCGCGGCACCTACGACCCCGAGAGCGGGACGGTCAGCCCGGTCGGCGGATCGGGCTCCCACCTGATCGCCGCACTGGCGCACGCCGACTCGCTGATGGTGGTGCCGGAGGACGTCACCTCGGTGGAGCCGGGGGCCGAGCTGGAAGTCATCCTGCTCGGCTGAGCACCGCCCGGTGCGGGTAGCGTGTTGCACCACACAGGCCCCAGGGCTCCAGGGGGCCCGGAGCGGGAGTGGCACGCAGACATGAGTACGCAGAGCAGGCTGACGCACATCGACGAGGCCGGCGCGGCCCGGATGGTGGACGTTTCGGCGAAGGACGTGACCACCCGGACGGCCCGGGCCAGCGGACGCGTCCTCGTATCGCCCCGGGTGATCGAGCTGCTGCGCGGCGAGGGCGTGCCGAAGGGCGACGCCCTCGCCACCGCGCGGATCGCGGGGATCATGGGTGCCAAGAAGACCCCGGACCTGATCCCGCTGTGCCATCCGCTGGCGGTGTCCGGGGTGACGGTGGACCTGAGGGTCGCCGACGACGCCGTGGAGATCCTCGCCACCGTCAAGACCACCGACCGTACGGGCGTCGAGATGGAGGCGCTGACCGCGGTCGCGGTCGCCGGGCTCACCGTGATCGACATGGTGAAGGCCGTCGACAAGGGCGCGGTCATCACCGACGTCCGGGTGGAGGAGAAGACCGGCGGCAAGTCCGGCGACTGGACCCGCGCGTGAACGCCCCCCGCGGCGGCGAGGTCCACAGCCACAGCCACAGCCACAGCCACAGCCACGGTCACGGCGAGACGTCCGGGGCTCCCGGGGCGGCGGCCCCGTCCGCCGCCGGGACCCCCGCACCGCGCGGGCTGGTCGTCACCGCCTCGAACCGCGCCTCCCGGGGCGTCTACGAGGACCGGGGCGGCCCCCTGCTGGCCGAAGCCCTGGAGCGGCTCGGCTTCGCCGTGGACGGCCCGCGCGTCGTCCCGGACGGCGACCCGGTGGAGCTGGCGCTGCGCGAGGGCGTGGCCGCCGGGTACGACGTCATCCTGACCACCGGCGGCACCGGCATCTCCCCGACCGACCGGACCCCGGACGCCACCGCGCGCGTGCTGGACTACGAGGTCCCGGGGATCCCGCAGGCCATCCGTGCCGAGGGCCTGGAGAAGGTGCCGACCGCCGCCCTGTCGCGGGGCCTGGCGGGCGTGGCGGGCCACACCCTGATCGTCAACCTGCCCGGCTCCACGGGCGGGGTGCGCGACGGCCTCGCGGTCCTGGCCCGGATCCTGCCGCACGCCGTGGACCAGCTCCGCGGCGGCGACCACCCCAGACCCGCGCCGACGCCCGGGAGCCCGAGCTGAACGGCCCCACCTGGCCGGTGGTACTGGCGGACGGCGATGTCACGCTCCGGCCGATAAAGCTGCGGGACCAGCGCGCCTGGCGCGAGGTCAACCGGCGCAACCGCGACTGGCTGCGCCCCTGGGAGGCCACGATCCCGCCGCCCGCGCCGTGGGGGCCGGTCATCCAGCGGCCGACGTACCGGCAGATGGTCCGCCACCTGCGGGCGGAGGCCAACGCGGGCCGGATGCTGCCGTTCGTCATCGAGTACCAGGGACGGCTGGCCGGACAGCTGACGGTCGCCGGGATCACCTGGGGGTCGATGTGCGCCGCCCACGTGGGCTACTGGGTGGACCGGGACGTGGCGGGCCGCGGGGTCATGCCGACGGCGGTCGCGCTGGCCGTCGACCACTGCTTCGGGAAGGTCGGGCTGCACCGGATCGAGGTGTGCATCCGGCCGGAGAACGTGCCGAGCCGGCGGGTCGTGGAGAAGCTCGGCTTCCGCGAGGAGGGGATGAGGCCGCGCTACCTGCACATCGACGGCGCGTGGCGGGACCATCTGGTCTTCGCGCTGACGGTGGAGGAGGTGCCGGAGGGGCTGGTGGGCCGCTGGCACCGCAGGCGGAAGCCGCCGCAGGGATCGTCGTCCGGGCCGCCCGAAATCAGGTAATCGCAAAAGCGTTCGAATTTCTGGCCGATTCGCCCATAACCTGATCCGAAGAATCACAAAAAAAGTCCGTGATATCAGCCGGATCGTGCGACACACCGGCTCAATTGGCCGATCCCCTCGGCCGCGCCCCTCTACGGTGTGGGGTGTGAGCAGCAGCGGCCTCATCTACGCAGTCATTGTCGGGGCCTGGGCCGCCTACTTGGTGCCCATGTGGCTCCGCAGGCAGGACGAGCTGAACGAAGCCCGTCCGACGGAACGCTTCTCCACTGCCATCCGGCTTCTTTCCGGCCGGGCGGGAATGGAGCGCCGTTATGCCAAGGGGCTGCGTGAGCGCGGTGAGGAACAGGCGGAGCCCGAGCCCGACGCGGACCCGGAAGCGGCGACGGAAACGGTGAATTCCGTGGACGCCGACGCCCGGGCCTTCGGCATGTCCCCGACCAGGACCGAGCCGAGAACGAGCGAGGCCGAGCGGGTCCGCCGGCAGCAGCGCCTCCAGGTGCTCGCACGCCGTCGGCGCACCACCGCGCTCCTCTTCCTCGTCTTCAGCGGCGGGGCGATCGCCGCCGCCGTCGGCGGCCTGCGGTACCTGTGGGTCCCGGCCGTGCCCGCCCTGCTGCTGAGCGCGTACATCGTGCACCTGCGGATCCAGGAGCGACGGCGCTACGAGTTCACGATGGACCGGCGCCGCGCCGAGGCGGCCGCGCGCCAGCTGCGCGAGAGCCGCCTGCGCCGCCGGCCCGCCGAGGAGCTCCCCGAGGCCGGAGCCGAACCGGACCCCGCGCCGCCGCTCTCCCCGCAGGAGGCCGGGCGGCGTGCGCTCGTCGAGCAGACCGACCACGCCGAGTGGGTGGACCAGCAGCGCGAGCGGGAGCGCGGACCGGCGCGCGGGGACAGCTGGGAACCGGTACCGGTCCCGCTGCCGACCTACGTGACCGCCCCCGTCGCCCCCCGCGCCACCGGCCCGACGGCCCCCGACGGCTGGAGCGCCACCCGCTCCAGCACCGCGGAGCCGACCGACCCGCGCCTGCGCGCTCAGCCGGCCCTCCCGAAGCCGGCCCCGGGCCCGGACCAGAAGACGCCGTCCACCCCCCGCCCCCGGGGCCAGGGCCGGGGTCGCACCCCGCTCTTCGACCAGTACGAGGGCGAGGACCGGCCCCGCGCCGCCAACGAGTGACGGGGTGCGGGTGACCTGCGCGGAACGCATTTTGGAGCACCCGCCCGGGGATGCTAATGTTTCACACGTCGCAAGGGCCTGTGGCGCAGTCTGGTAGCGCACCTCGTTCGCATCGAGGGGGTCTGGGGTTCAAATCCCCACAGGTCCACAGACGACAGTTCGCGGGTTGCTCCCGTGAACGTCACGAGATCCCGTCCGGTCGGAAGACCGGGCGGGATCTCGGCGTTTGTGGGGCCCGTTGGCCGTGAGGGTGACGCCCGCGTTCCGGCCGGGGGCGGCGATGGCGTTCGGACGCGGCTTCCCGGATCTTCCGTCCCGTGCCGGGCCCACAATGGCCGGATGCGGAGTTTTGACGGTGCGACAGGGCAGGCGTGGGCGGCGCTCGGCGGCGTGGCCGACGAGGCGGAGCGGGTGCGGTACCGGGGGGCCGGCGGCTGGGAGGGGCCCTTGCCGGTACGGGAGTTGGCGCGGGCCTGCGTGGGGGTGTGCGGGCTCGCGGCGGCGGAGCTCGGCGCCGTACGGGCCGGGGGCACGGTCCGGGACGCGGAGCCGGTGGTGGTGGACGAGGGGGCCGTGGCGACCGCGTTCGTCAGTGAGAGGCACCTGCGGGTGGACGGCCGGGCGCCGGTCTCCTTCGCGCCGTTGTCCGGGTTCTGGCCGACCGCCGACGGGTGGGTGCGGACCCATGCCAACTACCCCCACCACAAAGCCGCCCTCGTCCGGGCCCTGGGCGTGCCCGGCACCCCGGAGGCGGTGCGCGGGGTGCTCGCGGCGCGGAGCGCCGTGGAGGTGCAGGAACTGGTCCACGCCGAGGGCGGGCTGGCCGTCGCCGTGGCGCGGGAGTACGGGGATCCGCTGCCGCTGGTGGAGACCGTACGGGGTTCCGGGCGGGGGCGGGTGCTGGAGCCGGCGGCGCTGCCGGCGGCCGGGGTACGGGTGCTCGACCTGACCCGGGTCATCGCCGGACCGGTCGCCACCCGGACCCTCGGGGTGCTCGGAGCGGACGTGCTGCGGATCGACCCGCCCGGGTTGCCCGAGTCCGACGACGCGTACGCCGACACCGGGTTCGGGAAGCGGTCCGCGCTGCTGGACCTCGCGCGGGCGGACGGCCGGGCCGTGCTGGAGGGGCTGCTCGGCGAGGCCGACGTGGTGGTGTCCGGGTACCGGCCGGGGGCGCTGGAACGGTACGGGCTGGGCGGCGCGGAGCTGCTCGCCCGGTGGCCCGGCCTGGTGGTGGCGGAGCTGTGCGCGTGGGGGTGGAACGGGCCGTGGGCGGGGCGGCGCGGCTTCGACTCGCTGGTGCAGGCCGGGTACGGGATCGCCACCGCGTGCGGTGAGGACGGCCGGCCGGGGGTGCTGCCGGCGCAGGCGCTGGACCACGGGACGGGATACCTGATGGCGGCCGGCGTGCTGCGGGCGCTCGCGGAGGGCGGCGGGCGGCTGCTGCGGTTCTCCCTCGCGGGGACGGCGTCGTGGCTGGTCCGGGACGTGCCGAGGGGCGAGGGCGGGGGCGGGGCCGCGGGGTACACGGCGGAGCCGTGGCTGCGGGAGACGGCGTCCGGGTACGGGGCGCTGCGGCACGCCGCCAGTCCCTTCGGGGAGTGGGGGCGGGGGCCGTCGCGGTGGGGGACCGACACGGCCGAATGGCTCCGCCGGTAGGGGGAGTCCGGGCCGGGCTGAGGCGGGTTGAGGGTGGTGCGGGTGCGGGTGCGGGTGCGGGTGCGGGTGCGGGTGGCGTGGGGGTGCCGCTGCGCGGAGCCGGTCCCCGCCCCGCCCTTTCCCCGGTTCGGGGGCTCCGCCCCCGGACCCCGGCCCCCCGAGCCCCCGCGCTTCAAGCGCCGACGGGGCCGGAGGGGGGTATCCCCGTCAGGGATGCAGCGGCTTCGTCATGCAGCGGCTGTTCTCGTGGAAGCGGTAGTAGCCGAACTTCTCCGACAGGGAGTACCCCGACGAGAGGTACAGGGCGATCGCCTCCGGCTGCTGGTCGCCCGTTTCGAGGACCATGCGGGTGCGGCCCGCCGCGCGGGCGTCCGCTTCGAGTTCCGCCAGGATGCGGCGGGCCAGGCCCGTGCCCCTGGCCTGCGGGACCACGTACATGCGCTTGATCTCGGCGTCGCCGTCCGAGTAACCCTCGTCACTGTGGTCCTGGCGGCGCCAGCCACCGCTCGCCACCGGGGCGTCCGAGGCGTCGTAGGCGAGGAGGTACAGGCCGATCGGCGGGACGAACATCGCCGGGTCGAGGAAGGTGGCGTCGCCCTCGCCCTCGTAGCGCGTCCGGTACTCGACCTGGACCTGGGCATCGAGTTTGACCGCGTCCGGGTGGTCGTACGGTACGGCGCGGAGGTTTATACCGTGAGACATTTGAATATCGTACGGAACCATCCCGCTATGGTGCAGGGATGCTCACTGTGACCTCCGTGAATGTGAATGGGATCCGCGCCGCCGCCAAGAAGGGCTTCGTGGAGTGGCTCGCCGGATCCGACGCCGACGTCGTGTGCCTTCAGGAGGTACGCGCCGAGGAGGGGCAGATTCCGGCCGAGGCCAGGGAGCCCGAGGGCTGGCACACGGTGTTCGCGCCGGCCGCCGCCAAGGGGCGGGCCGGGGTCGCGCTGTACACGCGGCGGGCGCCGGAGCGGGTGCGGGTCGGCTTCGGGAGCGACGAGTTCGACGGCAGCGGCCGGTACCTGGAAATCGATCTCCCCGGCGTGACCGTGGCGAGCCTGTACCTGCCCTCCGGGGAGGCCGGGACCGAGAAGCAGGACGAGAAGTACCGGTTCATGGAGGAGTTCCTCCCCTACCTCCGGGGGCTGAGGGAGCGGGCGGCCGCCGACGGGCGGGAGGTCGTGGTCTGCGGTGACTGGAACATCTGCCACCGGGAGGCCGACCTCAAGAACTGGAAGACGAACCGGAAGAACGCGGGCTTCCTGCCCGAGGAGCGGGAGTGGCTCGGGAAGGTGTACGCGGAGGCCGGTTACGTGGACGTGGTGCGCGCGCTGCACCCGGACGCCGAGGGGCCGTACTCCTGGTGGTCCTACCGCGGGCGGGCCTTCGACAACGACGCCGGCTGGCGGATCGACCTGCAGGTCGCGACCCCGGGGCTGGCCGGCAAGGCCGTGAAGGGCTTCGTCGAGCGGGCCGAGACGCACCCCGAGCGCTGGTCCGACCACGCGCCCGTGACCGTGGTCTACGAGCTCGGCGTCTGAGGGGCCGCCGGCCGGGGATCCGGTGTCCGAAGGGCCGGCGGGTGGGAGTGGCGCTGGTGCAGGCGGTCCATCGCCATCGTGAGTTCCGCCTCCACCACGCTCTTCGCCAGCGGGCGCAGGCGCGTGACCGGGTCGGTGGCGGTGGCGGTGTCGGTGTCGGTGGAGTCGGCGCCGTCGCCGTCGCCGAGGTGGGTGGAGATCAGGTCGGTGAACAGGGCCGCCAGGGCGTCCGCGTGCTCGCGCACCCGGCGGCCCGTCTCCAGGACCGCCGCGAGCGGGACGCCCTCGCGGACCAGCGCCGAGGAGACGTCCAGCAGGCGGCGGCTGACGTGCACGATCTCCTCGCCGTCGGCGGCGACGTAGCCGAGGTCCAGGGAGGCGGCGAGGTTCTCCGGGGTGACCTCGCCCTCGAAGTAGTCGGCCAGGGCCTCGGGGGTCAGCCGGACGGGGGTCTCCTCCGACCAGCCGATGCCGAGCAGCTCGCCGAGCTGGCCGACGTCGCGGCCCTGTTCGAAGGCGGCGGTCAGCTCCGCTATGCCGCCGAGGGTGTGGCCGCGCTCCAGCAGGGCGGCGATGGTGCGCAGCCGGGCCAGGTGCTGGTCGTCGTACCAGGCGATCCGGCCCTCGCGGCGCGGGGGCGGGAGCAGTTTGCGCTCGCGGTAGAAGCGCAGGGTGCGGACGGGTATGCCGGCCGCCTCGGCCAGTTCCTCCGTCCGGTATTCGCGCACTGTGCTCCCTGACTCGGCCATAGGGTTCTCCGCCACACGCGCAGCCTAGGGCGTACCCGCAGTAACTTTCCGGGTGCGACCCCTACCCATGGGTACGGGGCTGCTCTACCCTCCCGATTGTGCCAGTGATTGCTGGCAGTGTTGCGGTGTGGTGGCTGGTACTGCGGAAGCGGAAGGCGGCGGGCATGGGCGGCATCGACGGCATGGGCGGACGCGAGCACGTACGGGTGGCGGTGATCGGGTCCGGTTTCGGAGGGCTCGGGGCCGCCGTACGGCTGCGGCGCGAGGGGATCACGGACTTCGTCGTCCTGGAGCGGGCCGACTCCGTCGGCGGCACCTGGCGCGACAACAGCTATCCGGGATGCGCCTGCGACGTCCCGTCCCACCTGTACTCCTTCTCCTTCGCGCCCAATCCCGACTGGCCGCGGACCTTCTCCGGGCAGTCGGCGATCCGGGAGTACCTGGAGCACGTCGCGGACGTCTTCGGGCTGCGCCGGCACATCCGGCTCAACCACGAGGTCCGGATGATGCGCTGGGACGCGGACGAACTGCGCTGGGAGATCGAGACGGCCGGCGGGGACCTGACGGCCGACGTCGTCGTCTCGGCCACCGGGCCGCTGTCCGACCCGAAGATGCCGGAGATACCGGGACTCGCGGAGTTCCCCGGCAAGGTCTTCCACTCGGCCCGCTGGGACCACGACTACGACCTGCGGGGCAAGCGCGTCGCCATGATCGGGACCGGCGCCTCGGCCATCCAGATCGTGCCCGCCATCGCGCCCGAGGTGGAACGGCTCACCCTCTTCCAGCGGACCCCGCCGTGGGTGATGCCGCGCACCGACCGGGCGATCACCGCGGTGGAGCGCTGGCTCCACCGGCAGCTCCCCTTCACCCGGGCGGCGCGGCGGGGGCTGCTGTGGGGGATCCGTGAACTCCAGGTCAGCGCGTTCACCAAGCGGCCCGATCAGCTCGGGCTGATCGAGTCCCTGGCCAAGGCCAACATGGCGCGCTCGATCAAGGACCCGCAGCTGCGGGCCAGGCTGACGCCCTCGTACCGGATCGGCTGCAAGCGGATCCTGCTCTCCAGCGAGTACTATCCGGCGCTCGCCCGGCCGGACGTGGACCTGGTCGCCTCCGGGCTGAAGGAGATCCGGGGCTCGGTGCTCGTCGCCGCCGACGGGACCGAGACCGAGGTCGACGCGATCATCTTCGGCACCGGTTTCCACGTGACGGACATGCCGATCGCCGACCGGGTGGTGGGCGCCGACGGGAAGACGCTGGCCGACGCCTGGAAGGACGGGATGCAGGCGCTGCGCGGGGCGACCGCCGCCGGCTTCCCGAACTGGATGACGATCATCGGACCCAACACCGGCCTCGGGAACAGTTCGATGATCCTGATGATCGAGTCGCAGCTGAACTACATGGCGGACTACATGCGCCAGCTCGGCGTCCTGGGCGGGCGGACCGCGCTCGCGGCCCGGCCGTCCGCCGTCAACCAGTGGAACCGGCGCGTCCAGGCACGGATGGAGCGGACGGTGTGGAACACCGGCGGCTGCACGAGCTGGTACCTGGACGCGCAGGGCCGCAACACCACCGTCTGGCCGGGGACGACGGGCGAGTTCCGCAAGGAGACGCGGAGCGTCGATCTGTCCGAGTACGAGGTCATCCGCGGCCGGGAGAGGGACCGGGAGAGGGACCGGGAGAGGGACGGAGCGAGGGGGCCGGCGGCGGAACGGGCGTCCGCGAAGGCCGGACCCGGGGATGCCGCCGCCGCGAAGACCGCCGCCGCGAAGACCGCCGCCGCGAAGGCCGGCGCCGGGGAGGCGGCGGCATGAGCGGGCCCGCGCACGTCACCGCCGGGCGGTACGCGCCCCCCGCCCCGGCCCGCACCCTGACCGCCGTCTCCGCCGACGGGGCCCGCCTGCACGTCGAGGTGCACGGCGCCGAAGGGGCCCCGGCCGTGGTGCTGTCCCACGGCTGGACCTGCTCCACCGCCTTCTGGGCCGCCCAGATACGCGAACTCGCCCGGGACCACCGGGTCGTCGCCTACGACCAGCGCGGCCACGGCCGCAGCCCGGCCGGCGCGAAGACGTACAGCACCACCGCCCTCGCCGACGACCTCGCCGCCGTGCTGAAGGCCACCCTCGCCCCCGGCGAGCGGGCCGTCGTCGCGGGACACTCCATGGGCGGCATGACCGTGATGGCCTCCGCCGGGCGTCCCGAGTTCGCCGAGCACGCCGCGGCCGCCCTGCTGTGCAGCACCGGGAGCTCCGGGCTGGTCGAGGGGTCCACCGTGCTGCCGCTGCCCCCCGGGCGCCTGCGGACCCGGCTGACCCGCGCGGTGCTGGGCTCACGCGCCCCCCTCGGGCCCGTCACGCCCGCCGCGCGCGCCGTGCTCCGGTACGCGACCATGGGCCCCGGCTCCGCGCCGGACCGGGTCGAGGCCTGTGCCCGTATCGTCCACGGCTGCCCCACGGCCGTGCGCCACGCCTGGTCGGTGGTGTTGGCCGGACTGGACCTGGACGAGGGACTCGCCCGGCTGACCCTGCCCACCGCCGTGCTCGCCGGCCGCGACGACCGGCTCACCCCGGTGGCGCACGCCCGCGGGCTGGCGGCCGCACTGCCGCGGTGCGTCGGCCTCACCGAACTCACCGGCATGGGCCACATGACCCCGGTCGAGGCGCCCGAGGCCGTGACCGGTGCCATCCGCGAACTGACGTCCCGCTACCTCGAAACCGAGAAGGAGAAGACCGCGTGAGCGCTCACAGGAGTCTGGAAGGCCAGGTCGCCGTCGTCACCGGAGCCGCCCGCGGCGTCGGTGAGCTGCTCGCGCACAAGCTGTCCGCGCGCGGGGCGAAGGTGGCGCTGGTCGGGCTGGAGCCGGAGGCGCTCAAGGAGGTCTCCGAGCGGCTGCACACCGACAGCGACCACTGGTACGCCGACGTCACCGACCACGAGGCAATGGCCCGGGTGGCGCGGGAGGTCAAGGAGCGCTTCGGGAAGGTGGACGTCGTCGTCGCCAACGCGGGCGTCGCCGCCGGCGGGCCGTTCGCCGACTCCGACCCCGAGGCCTGGCGCCGGGTGATCGAGGTCAACCTGATCGGCGGGGCCGTCACCGCCCGCGCCTTCCTCCCCGTACTCGTGGAGAGCCGCGGCTACTTCCTCCAGATCGCCTCGCTCGCCGCGATCACCCCCGCGCCGATGATGACGGCGTACTGCGCCTCCAAGTCCGGGGTCGAGGCCTTCGCCCACTGCCTGCGCGCCGAAGTCGGCTACCAGGGCGTCAAGGTGGGTGTCGGCTACCTCTCCTGGACCGACACCGACATGGTCCGCGGCGCCGACCAGAACGAGGTCATGCGGGAACTGCGCCGACGGCTGCCGTGGCCCGCCAACCGCACCTACCCGCTGGGGCCGGCCGTCGACCGGATCGTGGCCGGCATCGAGCGCCGCTCGCCGCACGTGTACGCGCAGGGGTGGCTGCGCGGGATGCAGGGCGTGCGCGGCTACCTGCCCGGGATCATCGCGGCGTCCGGACAGCGCGAGATGAGGCGGTTCGCACCGAGGCTCGCCACGGTCTCCAAGGGGCTCGTGGGTGCGGGCGGGGCCGCCGACGAGCAGGCGCGCACACAGCGTCACTGATCGAAATGCGAGTGATGTCCGCCCGTGAAAGTCTGGTCGAGGCCCACCACCGACACCCCTCATGGAGTGAAGAGCATGGCTATCAAGGACCAGTTCCAGGACAAGGCGGACGAGCTCGATAGCAGGGCGCAGAAGGCCGCCCGGCCGGGTGCGAAGGACCCGTCGCCCGAGCGCGGGCAGCAGCCCGGCGAGAAGAAGCCCGGTGCCAAGCAGAAGGCGCCCAAGGTGCACGACGAGCTCGACGACGACTGGGACATCTGAACCGACGTACGTGACCTGGCGTACGACGTAGGACGCACGAAGGGGCGCGACCCGGCAACGCCGCCGGTCGCGCCCCTCCTTCGTGTGCCGTGTGCCGTGTGCCGTGTGCCGTGCGTCCCGCGGCCTAGCGGGGCGGCAGTTTCGGGCGCCGCAGGTCCGGTACGTCCGCGTACCCGGGCGGTACCGCGGCCGGGTCCTGCTCCAGCAGTTCCAGTGCCAGGTGCACCGCGTCGTCCAGCTGTGCGTACCGCCCCTCCGCCCAGTCGAGCGGGGTGCGCAGGATCGCCAGGTCCGGCTCCACGCCGTGGTTCTCCACCGACCAGCCGTACTCCGGGAACCACGCGGCGTTCATCGGCACGGTGATGACGGTGCCGTCGCCCAGGGTGTGCCGGCCGGTCATCCCGACGACCCCGCCCCAGGTGCGCTGGCCCACCACCGGGCCCAGGCCCAGCAGTTTGAAGGCGGCGGTGATCATGTCCCCGTCGGAGGAGGTCGCCTCGTCGGCGAGGGCGACGATCGGGCCGCGGGGCGCGTTGGAGGCGTAGGAGACGGGCTGGGCGTTGCGGGTCAGGTCCCAGCCGAGGATGGAGCGGGTGAGCTTCTCCACCACCAGTTCGCTGATGTGCCCGCCCGCGTTGCCGCGGACGTCGACGATCAGGGCGGGCCGGGAGACCTCCAGGCGCAGGTCCCGGTTGAACTGGGCCCAGCCGGAGCCGCCCATGTCGGGGATGTGCAGGTAGCCGCAGCGGCCGCCGCTGATCTCGCGGACCACGGCGCGCCGTTTGGAGACCCAGTCCTGGTAGCGCAGCGGCCGTTCGTCGACGAGGGGGACGATCGCGACCCGGCGGGCCCGGCCCTCGCCCCCGTCGGGCTGGAAGGTGAGTTCGACGGTGGTGCCCCCGGCCGCCGCGAGCAGCGGGTAGGGGCCGGCCACGGGGTCCACGGGCCGGCCGTCGATGTGGGTGAGGACGGCGCCCTCGCGGATGCCCGTTCCGGCGAGCGGGGAGCGGGCCTTGGAGTCGGAGGACTCGCCCGGCAGGATCCGGGAGACGGCCCAGGTCCCGTCCCGGCAGACCAGGTTGGCGCCGAGGAGTCCGATGGGCCGCTGGTAGTGGGGCGGGCCCTCGTTGCGGCGGGCGGGGGAGACGTAGGCGTGGGAGGTGCCGAGTTCGCCGAGGACCTCGCGCATCAGGTCGGCGAACTCGTCGGGGGAGGCGACCCGTTCGACCAGGGGACGGTACTGGCGCAGTACGCCGTCCCAGTCGATGCCGCACATGTCCGGTTCCCAGAAGTAGGCGCGGATGAGCCGGCCGGCCTCCTCGAAGGCCTGGCGCCACTCGGCGGCCGGGTCCACCTCGTGCAGGATGCGCCGCAGGTCGAGGTAGACGGTGGAGTCGCTGTCCCCGGACTCGGTGGCGGGGACCGCGCGCAGGTCGCCGTCGTCGTTGACGACGAGGCGGGTGCCGTCGCCGCTGGCCGCGAACCAGTCCAGTCCGGAGGCCAGTTCGCTCTTGCGCGCCTTGGTGATGTCGAAGTGCTCCAGGGTCGGCTTGCCGCTGGTGTCGGCCGGGTTGGCGAAGGTCTCGCCGAGCGCGCCCGAGATGGGCCAGCGCAGCCAGACCAGTCCGCCGCCGTGCACCGGGTGGAGGGCCGAGTACTTCGACGCGCTCACGGGGAAGGGGGTGACCCGGCTCTCCAGGCCCTCGACCTCCACGGTCACCGAGCCGTCGCCCTCGCCGCTCTCCCCCTCGACGGGGTCGAGCCCGCCCGCGGCGGGGCGGCCGTCGGCGGAGAGGGCGAAGGGGGAGGGGGTGGCCGAGGAGAGCGGCACCAGGTAGGGGCGGCAGCCCAGGGGGAAGGACAGGTCGCCGGTGTGGACGTCGTAGACGGGGTCGAACCCGCGCCAGGACAGGAAGGCGAGGTAGCGGCCGTCGCGGGTGAAGACCGGGTTCTCGTCCTCGAAGCGGCCGTTGGTGACGTCGACGATCGCGCGCGGGCCGGGTCCGGCGATCTTGGCCATCTTGATCTGCCGCAGGGAGCGGCCGATGCCCGGGTGCGACCAGGTCAGCCAGCAGCCGTCGGGGGAGAAGGCGAGGTCGGTGACGGGTCCGTTGATGGACCGGATGAGTTCGGTGACCTCCCCGTTGGACTCCTCCGTCGCGTCGAGGAGCAGCAGCCGTCCGTCGTTCGAGGCGATGGCGAGGCGCTCGCCGTCCGGGTCGGACAGCAGTTCCAGTACGCGGCCCAGCTCGCCGGAGGCCAGCCGGCGGGGTTCGCGTTCCCCGGAGGCGCGGGGGAGGTAGGCGATCTCGATCGCGTCCTCGCCCTCGGCGTCGGTGACGTAGGCGACCTGTCCGCCGCTGCCGAGCATCTCGGGCAGCCGGACCCGTACGCCCGGGGTGTCGGCGATGGTGCGGGCCGGGCCGTCGCGGTGGGTGAGCCAGTACAGGCTGCCGCGCACGACGACGGCGCTGGCCCGGCCGGTGGCGTCGACGGAGAGGGAGTCGACGTTGCTGGCGGCCGGCACCTGGTAGACGCGCCGGCCGGCGCGCGGGCCGCCGAGGCGGACGTCCAGCCGGCGGGGCGCGCTGCCGGCGTCGAGGGAGTCGACGAGCCAGAGGTCGCCCGCGCACTGGTAGACGACGCGGGTGCCGTCGCTGGAGGCGTGCCGGGCGTAGAACGCGTCGTGGTCGGTGTGGCGGCGCAGGCCGGTGCCGTCGGGGAGGCAGGAGTAGAGGTTGCCGATGCCCTCGTGGTCGGAGAGGAAGGCGATGCGGCCGTTGACGAACATGGGTGAGTCGAGGTGGCCCTCGATCTCCTCCAGCAGCCGTTGTCCGTGCAGCCACAGGCGGCCGGTGGCGCCGCCGCGGTAGCGCTTCCAGGCGGCGGGCTCGTGCGGGGGCTTCCCGGTGAGGAGCAGGCTGCGGCGTTCGCCGCCGGGGCCGTCGGGGGCGTGGACGGCGATGTCCGAGACGGGGCCCCAGGGGAGGCGGCCGCCGGGGCTGCCGTCGGTGGGCAGGCTGTAGGCCCAGGCGAAGTAGGAGAAGGGCTGGCCGTGGGAGGACACGGCGAGGATGTCGCTGCGGCCCTCCTCGTCGGGCGGCGTCCAGCCGCAGACGCGGGTGTCGGTGGCACCCCAGTGGGTGAGGCGCCGGGCGGGTCCGCCGCCGACGGGGGCGAGGTGGATCTCGGGGTCGAGGCTGCGCCAGGTCGTGAAGGCGATGTGCCGTCCGTCCGGGGAGAAGCGGGGATGGCCGACCCTGGTCCGGTCGACGGTGATCCGCCAGGCGCGGCCGGGGCTCTGGCCGTCGGGGACCAGGGGGGCGACCCAGAGGTCGTCCTCGGTGGCGAAACACAGCAGGTCGTCGTGCAGGTGCGGGAAGCGGAGGTACGCGACGTCGTGACTCACCCCCCAATGCTTTCCGCGGCAGGGGGGTGCGGCAACTCGTACAGGTGATCCACCTCACTCCCCGATCGAAACGGAACGGTTTCGTTTCGTTAGGGAGGGGGGTACTCTTCGTGGAGTACGAAACGGTTTCGTTCGGATGGGTGGTCGTGATGAAGGGAAGCTGCCGGGTGGCCGACGCCATGTCGGTTCGGCGCAGCCGGATCACCCCCGAACGCGAGGCCGAACTCCACGGGGCGGTCCTCGACCTCCTGCGCGAGGTCGGCTACGAGGCGCTGACCATGGACGCGGTCGCAGCCCGTACGAAGTCCAGCAAGGCCACCCTCTACCGCCAGTGGGGGAGCAAGCCGGAGCTGGTCGCCCAGGCACTGCGGTGCACCCAGCCGGTCTCCCTGCGGGAGATCGACACGGGCACCCTGCGCGGCGACTTCGCGCTCATGGTCGAGCGCTCGGACGACGCGCAGATGGCCAAGGACACCGCGCTCATGCGGGGTCTGGCCCATGCCGTGCACGAGAGCCCGGAGCTCCACAGGGCGCTGCGCGACCTGCTGGTGGACCCGGAGATCAACGGTCTCCAGGAGATGCTCCGGCGCGCGGTGGCGCGGGGCGAGATCCGGCCGGACTGTCCGGCGCTGGATTTCGTACCGCACATGCTCATCGGGGCGTTCATCGCCCTCCCGCTGATCGAGGACCGGTCCGTCGACCGGGCCTTCCTCGGCGAGTTCGTCGACGCCGTGGTCTTCCCCGCCCTCGGCGTCTGAGTCCCCGCTCCGCGCGCCCACCCGTTCCGCCCGTTCCGCCCTTCCCCGTACACGCACTTACCGCTGCTCCTGACACGCCGCTCTCGTCGTCGGGCCGGCTTTCGACGCCCTGATCCGTCCCGGATCCATCCCACGACCTGAAACGGGAGAACCACGACGTGGCCACCTTCCTCTACCGGCTCGGCCGAGGTGCCTTCAGGCGCCGCGGCCTCGTCGCCCTCGTCTGGGTGGCGCTGCTGTTCGCGGCCGTCTTCGGCGCCGCGACCGCTTCGGCGCCCACCT
Organism: Streptomyces sp. AB3(2024); assembly: GCF_041862025.1. Lineage (NCBI taxonomy): Bacteria > Bacillati > Actinomycetota > Actinomycetes > Kitasatosporales > Streptomycetaceae > Streptomyces > Streptomyces sp. AB3(2024). The sequence goes on along the minus strand of NZ_JBGWAB010000049.1, from coordinate 13,409 downwards.
CCGGCTCCTTCTCGATACCCGGGACGGAGGCCCAGAAGGCCTTCGACCTGCTGGACAAGAAGTTCCCGGGCATGTCCGCCGACGGCGCGACCGCCCGCATCGTCGTCAAGGCCCCGGCCGGCGCCAAGGTCACCGACCCGGCACCCAAGGCCGAGGTCGAGAAGCTCATCTCGGGCCTGAAGGGCGGCGCCGGCGCCGCCCAGATCGCCAGTGTCGAGGACCCGTACCAGACGAAGGCGGTGAGCCAGGACGGCTCCACCACCTACGTCAGCGTGAAGTACAAGGTCAGCGGGATGGAGCTGAAGGACGACACCCGCGACGCCCTCAAGGACTCCGGCCACGCCGCGCAGAAGGCCGGACTCCAGGTCGAGATCGGCGGCGACGCGCTGATGGAGGCCCCCGAGACGGGCTCCGGCGAGGTCATCGGCATCCTGATCGCCGCGGTCGTCCTCGTCATCACCTTCGGTTCGCTGATCGCGGCCGGGCTGCCGCTGCTGACCGCGCTGATCGGCGTGGGCATCGGCGTCTCCTCCATCACCGCGCTCGCCAACGTGCTGGACCTGGGCAACACCACCTCCACCCTCGCGATGATGATCGGCCTCGCGGTCGGCATCGACTACGCCCTCTTCATCGTCTCCCGCTACCGCGCGGAGCTCGCCGAGGGCCGTGAGCGCGACGAGGCCGCCGGCCGGGCCACCGGAACTGCCGGTTCCGCCGTGGTGTTCGCCGGTCTGACCGTGGTCATCGCCCTGGTGGGCCTGGCCGTCGTCAACATCCCGATGCTGACGAAGATGGGTGTCGCGGCCGCCGGAACGGTGGTCATCGCGGTGCTCGTCGCCCTGACGCTGGTCCCCGCCATCCTGGGCTTCGCGGGCAGGAAGGTGCTGCCCGCCGGGACGAAGAGCAAGCTCTTCGGCAAGGGCAAGCCGGCCGGCACCGAGCCCAAGGCCAACGGCGGCACCCGCTGGGCCCGCTTCGTGCTGCGCCGCCCGATCATGGTCCTGCTGGTCGGTGTGATCGGCCTCGGCGCGGTCGCGATCCCGGCGAGCAAGCTGGAGATGGGCCTGCCGGACGACGGTTCCAAGCCGGTCTCCACCAGCCAGCGCAAGGCGTACGACCTGCTCTCCGAGGGCTTCGGCCCCGGCTTCAACGGTCCGCTGATGGTGGTCGTCGACGGCGACAAGGCGCTCGCCGACAAGACCGCCGACCGGATCAAGGGCCTGGACGGGGTGGCGGTCGTGATGCCGCCGGTCCAGAACGAGGCCAAGGACGCGGCGATCGTCAGCGTCATCCCGAAGGACCGGCCGTCCTCCGTCGAGACCGAGGACCTGGTCCACTCGATCCGCGAGGGCGCCCCCGAGGGCGTGTACGTCAGCGGCCAGACCGCGATGAACATCGACTTCTCGCAGAAGATGAACGACGCGCTGCTGCCCTACCTGGCGCTCGTGGTCGGCCTGGCCTTCCTGCTGCTGATGCTGGTCTTCCGCTCGATCCTGGTCCCGCTCAAGGCGGCCCTCGGCTTCCTGCTGTCGGTCGTCGCGGCCCTCGGCGCGGTCGTCGCGGTCTTCCAGTGGGGCTGGCTCGGCTCGCTGTTCGGGGTGGAGCAGACCGGCCCGATCATGTCGATGATGCCGATCTTCATGGTGGGCGTGGTCTTCGGCCTGGCCATGGACTACGAGGTCTTCCTGGTCACCCGCATGCGTGAGGCGTACGTCCACGGCGAGCGTCCCGGCCAGGCCGTGGTGACCGGCTTCCAGTACAGCGCCCGCGTGGTCGTGGCCGCCGCCGTGATCATGATCGCCGTCTTCTCCGGCTTCCTGGGGGCCAGCGACGCGATGGTCAAGATGATCGGCTTCGGCCTGGCCGTCGCCGTCCTCTTCGACGCCTTCGTGGTCCGGATGGCCATCGTCCCGGCGGTGCTGGCGCTGCTCGGCCACAAGGCCTGGTGGCTGCCGAAGTGGCTCGACCGGATCCTGCCGAACGTGGACGTGGAGGGCGAGAGCCTGCGCAAGCACCTCGGTGACGCCGGCTCCGCGGAGGGTCCGGACAAGGACCGCGAGCTGGTCAACGCCTGACCTGCCGGCGCCGTCGAACCCGACGCCGCCGAACCCGGCCCCGTACCTGGACTCCAGGTGCGGGGCCGGTCGCGTTCGTGTCGCGCCGTCTGAACCGTCTGAACCGCCTGAACCGTCCGGCCGTCCGGTCGCGCGCCGTCGTCGCGGCCGTCGTCGCGGCCGTCGTCGCGGCCGTCGTCGCGGCGGGCGGCGCCGGGCGGCGTTGGGCCTACCGGGTGGCGGTGGCGGCGTACGTGCGGCGCAGGAAGCGGCGCAGTGCCGCGATGTCGAACTGGATGACGGCCACTCCCTCGGGGGAGTGAAACTCGACCACGGCCTGCACCCGGCCGCAGGGCCACACGCGGACGTCCCCGGTCCCGGTCGGGGCCAGCAGGCCCGCCTCCAGGAGGGCTCGGGGGAAGACCCACTCGTTGTCGGTGTCCTCCGGGGACAGCTCGGCGGGGAAGACGACGCGGACGGCGAGCGGCTCGGCTGAGGTGAAGCGCAGGGCCACGGGGATGGCGCGGTAGAGGGGGTCGTCGCTGATGACGCGGGCGCGCACGCGCATCTCGACGGTCTGCGCGGAAGCGGGCGGGGCCGGGGGTGCGGTCGCCGTCGCGGTGGCGGCCCCGGCGGCCCCGGCGGTGCGGCCCGGTGGATTCTCGGCGGTGGCTGACATCGACAAGACTCCTCAAAATCGGAGCAAATGAGTCCGTTTGTCCGTCCAGCGTCGCACATTCCCACGAAAGCGCGCGGGTCCATTTGTGACGGAGCCGCTCTTGCCAATGCTTTGCAACTGGGCACTATTCTTGAACGGTTAAAGACTTAGTGAGGAAGAGGAAGCGGAGCCGCTCCATGCATGTGCCCGACGGATTCATCAACGCACCCGTCTCGGTGGCCGCCGGAGCAGTGGCGGCCACCGCCGTCGCCGTCAGCCTGCGCGGCGCCCGCCGCGAGCTCGACGAACGCACCGCCCCGCTCGCCGGCCTCGTCGCCGCCTTCATCTTCGCCGTGCAGATGCTGAACTTCCCCGTCGCCGCCGGCACCAGCGGCCACCTGCTGGGAGGGGCGCTTGCCGCCATACTCGTCGGCCCCTACACGGGCGTGCTGTGCGTCTCCGTCGTCCTGCTCATGCAGGGCATCCTCTTCGCCGACGGCGGCCTGACCGCCCTCGGCGTCAACATCTCCACCATGGCCGTCGTCACCGTGGTCGTCGCCTACGCCGTCTTCCGCGGGCTGCTCAAGGTGCTGCCGGCCGGCCGCCGCTCGGTCACCGCCGCCGCCTTCGCCGGAGCCCTGCTCTCGGTGCCCGGCGCGGCCGTCATGTTCACCCTCTTCTACGCCCTCGGCGGCACCACCGACGTCCCGATCGGCAAGGTGTTCACCGCGATGGTGGGCGTGCACGTCCTCATCGGCATCGGCGAGGCCGTCATCACCGCCGCGACAGTGGGCGCCGTCATCGCCGTACGGCCCGACCTGGTGCACGGGGCGCGCGGACTGGCCGCCCCGCTGAAGCTGCGCGTCGACGGTCGACTTGTCGACGCGCCCGCGGCGGCCGCCGCACCCGTGCCCGCCGCCGCCCGTTCCACCCGCCCGCTGTGGATCAGCGGCCTGGTCACCGCCCTCGTCCTCGCCGGGTTCGTCTCCTACTACGCCTCCTCCAGCCCCGACGGCCTGGAGAAGGTGGCCGCCGACCAGGGCATCGACGCCAAGGCCCGCGAACACGCCACCGCCGACTCTCCGCTCGCCGACTACAGCGTCAAGGACGTCTCCGACGCCCGCCTCTCCGGCGGCCTCGCCGGGATCATCGGCGTCGGCGTGACCGTCGTCGTCGGCACCGGCATCTTCTGGTCCGTGCGCCGGCGCCGCGCGGAAGACCTCACCGCCACCGCCACGGCCGCCCCCTCGGCCCACTGAGATGGGGGCCGGCCACGCGCACAGGCTGTACCGGCACGGGCACTCGCCCGTCCACGGGCTGCCGCCGCACTGCAAGATCGCCGCGACCTTCGCGTTCGTGGTCGTCGTCGTCTCCACCCCGCGCGAGGCGATGTGGGCCTTCGGCCTCTACGCCGTCCTGCTCGCGGTCGTCGCGGCGGCGGCCCGGGTCCCCGCCGGCTTCCTGCTGCGACGACTGCTGATCGAGGTCCCCTTCGTGGCCTTCGCCGTCCTCATGCCCTTCGTCGCCGAGGGAGAGCAGGTCCACGTCCTCGGCCTCTCGCTGAGCGTCTCCGGCCTGTGGGGCGCCTGGAACGTCCTGGCCAAGGGCACCCTCGGCGTGGCCGCCTCCGTCCTGCTCGCCTCGACGACCGAACTGCGCGCCCTGCTGCTGGGCCTCCAGCGCCTGAAGCTCCCGCCGCTGCTGGTCCAGATCGCCTCCTTCATGATCCGGTACGGCGACGTGATCACCGGAGAACTGCGCCGGATGTCCATCGCCCGCCGCTCGCGCGGCTTCGAGGCCCGGGGCGTGCGCCACTGGGGCGTCCTCGCCAAAACGGCGGGCGCCCTCTTCATCCGCTCCTACGAGCGCGGCGAGCGGGTCTACCTCGCGATGGTCAGTCGCGGCTACACCGGCTCGATGCCGGTGATCGACGACGTCACGGCCAGCCGCGCCCAGTGGGCGTACGCGGCCGTGCTCCCGGTGACGGCCCTCGCCGTCTGTCTGATGGGATGGACGCTGTGACCGCTCCCTCCGCTCCCTCCGCTTCCTCCGCCGCCCCCGCGTCGCCCGCGCCCTCCCTGGAGGTGGCCGGCGTCGCCTACGCCTACCCCGACGGGCACCAGGCCCTCTTCGGGGTCGACCTCACCGTCGCCGCCGGGGAGCGGGTCGCCCTGCTCGGCCCCAACGGCGCCGGCAAGACCACCCTCGTGCTCCACCTCAACGGCATCCTCGGGGGCGGGGTCGGCACCGTGACGGTCGCCGGGCTGCCCGTGGAAAAGCGCAACCTCGCCGAGATCCGCCGCCGGGTCGGCATCGTCTTCCAGGACCCCGACGACCAGCTCTTCATGCCGACCGTCCGCGAGGACGTGGCCTTCGGCCCGGCGGCGGCCGGCCTGCGCGGCGCCGAGCTGGAGGAGCGGGTCCGCGAGGCCCTCGAACTGGTCGGCATGGCCGACTTCGCCGACCGCCCGCCGCACCACCTCTCCTTCGGGCAGCGCCGCCGGGTGGCGGTGGCGACCGTACTGGCGATGCGCCCCGAGATCCTCGTCCTGGACGAGCCCTCCTCCAACCTCGACCCCGCCTCGCGCCGCGAGCTCGCCGACATCCTGCGCTCGCTGGACGTGACCGTGCTGATGGTCACGCACGACCTGCCGTACGCGCTGGAACTCTGCCCGCGCTCGGTGATCCTCAGTGAGGGCGTCATCGCCGCCGACGGCCGCACCCGCGACCTGCTGTGCGACGAGGCCCTGATGGGCGCCCACCGGCTGGAGCTGCCCTTCGGCTTCGACCCGCGCTCGGTGACCGTGGCATAAGCGCCGGCCTGCGGTTGTTGCCCCGGACGTGAACATCCAGGGTGTGGTGACCGAGGGCTTCGAGCCCGTCAGAGACGCCTTCGCGCGCAATTTCGAGGTGCTGGGGGACCGGGGCGCGGCCGTCGCCGTCTACCGCGACGGCCACAAGGTCGTCGACCTGTGGGGCGGCACCAAGGACGCCGACGGCACCGAGCCCTGGACCGAGGACACCGCGCAGATCGTGCGCTCCGCCACCAAGGGCGTGGCCGCCGCCGTGCCACTGCTCCTGCACCAGCGCGGACTGCTGGACCTGGACGCGCCCGTGGGCTCGTACTGGCCGGAGTTCAAGGCGGGCGGCAAGGAGCGGACCCTGGTCCGCCACCTGCTCGCCCACCAGGCCGGGGTGCCCGCGCTGGACCGCGGACTCACCGTCGCGCAGGCGGTGGACGGGGTCACCGGGGCGCGCGCCGTCGCCGCGCAGCGGGCCCACTGGGAACCCGGCACCGCGCACGGCTACCACGCCCAGACCTTCAGCTGGCTGGTGTCCGAGCTGGTGCTGCGGGCGACCGGCCGCACGGTGGGCGGGATCCTCGCCGAGGAGATCGCCGAGCCGCTGGGACTGGACTTCTGGATCGGCCTGCCGGAGGACCAGGAGCACCGGGTGGGCCGGGTGGCCCCGGTCGAGCCCCCGGCGAGTGCGGGCCTGCTGAAGACCCGGCCGAGGAGAAACGTTTCGGAGGCCTACGCGGACCCGGAGTCCCTCACCCGCCGCGCCTTCGCCGCCATCGACCCCCAGCCCGACGAGAACGACCCCGTGTACCGGGCCGCCGAACTGCCCGGTTCCGCGGGCATCGGCACGGCCCGTGCACTGGCCCGCTTCTACGGGGCCACCATCGGGGTGGTCGAGGACGGCGCCAGGGTCTTCACCCCGGCGACGACCGCGCTCGCCGGTACGGAGTTCGCGTCCGGCGCCGACCGGGTGCTGGTCGTGGGCACCCGCTTCGGCCCGGGGTACATGCTGCACGGCCCGGCCTCGCCGCTGCTGTCCCCGGCCTCCTTCGGACACCCGGGACGGGGCGGCTCACTGGCGTTCGCGGACCCGGAGGCGGGCATCGGCTTCGGCTACGTGACGAACTCCCACGCCAAGTCGGTCACCGCCGACCCCCGCGCCCAGTCCCTGGTCCGCGCGCTGCGCACCTGCCTCTGACCTCCGCGGACGCCCGCGCTTGTCCTTCGCGGGCGCCCGCGTCTGCCCCGGGCGGGGTCGCGCGTCAGGAGTTGAGCACCTGGGCGACGATCGGGCCCGCCGCGTCGGCGCCGTGGCCGCCGCCCTCGACCATCGCCGCGGCTGCCACGTCGCCGCTGAAGCCGGTGAACCAGCTGTCGGGTGCGGCCGCGCCGTCGACCTCCGCCGAGCCGGTCTTCGCGCCCTTGTCGGAGCCGTGGACCGAGGACATCGCCCCGGCGGCGGTGCCGCCGGTGGCGGTCTGCCGCATCATCTGGACCAGCTGCGCCGAGACCCCGGGCGCCAGCCGGCGGGAGGCCGTGGCCAGGGTGCGTCCGTCCAGGGAGGCCTTGACGAGCACCGGCTGGCGGAACACGCCGGTGCGGGCGGTGGCCGTGATGGAGGCGATGTTCAGCGGGTTCATCTGGACCGCGCCCTGGCCGATGTACTCGGCCGCCGCCGCGGGACCGGAGGTCACCGGCACCGTGCCGTCCTGCGAGGGGACGCCCGTCTTCCAGTCCAGCCCGATGCCGAAGGCCTCCCGGGCCACGCCCGGCAGGGCGCCGTTGTCCTTCACGTCGTCGATCAGGCTGATGAAGGCGGTGTTGCAGGATCGGGCGAAGCTGTTCGAGAAGGTCTGCCCCTGCGAGGAGAAGCCGCCCTGGTTGCGGAAGACCTTGCCGTCCCAGGAGGCCGTGGCCGGGCAGGCCGCGGGCCTGTCCGCGGCCACCAGGCCCTTCTCCAGCAGCATTGCCGCCGTCACGATCTTCATGGTGGAGCCGGGCGCCCGCTTGCCCAGCATCGCCGCGTTGAAGCCGTCCCGGCGGTGGTTGGCCACCGCCAGGATGTCGCCGGTGCTCGGCTGGACCGCGACGACCGAGGCCTCGGCGTGGGCGGCGACCGCCTTCTCGGCCGCCGCCTGCACGTCGGCGTCCAGGGCGGTCTCGATCTGTCCGGGCTTCCCCTCGACCAGCGTCACGAGGGTCCGCTTGGGGGCGTCGGGGGTGGCGGGTTCGATCCACAGCTCGACGCCGGGGGTGCCGCCGGTCTTCTCCCCGTACGTCTTGCGCAGCGCGTCCAGGACCGGGCCCAGCGACGGGTAGCGCTCCGCCGTGAGTTCCTTGCCGTGCCGGTCAACGGCCTTCACCGGCGGGCTCGCCGGGGTGCCCGCGCGCAGCCGCTCGTCGCGCTGGAGCTGCGGGTGGATCACCGAGGGCTGCCAGTCGACGAGCGGCTTGCCGGTGGTCGCGCCGCGTACGACGGTCAGCCGGGAGTCGTAGACGAGGGGCTTGGCCGCGCCCTGGTAGGAGACCTCGGCCTCGACCTTGAACGGCACGGTGGCGCCGTCGGCGGTGCCGGGGGTGATGACGGCCTTGGAGACGTACGCCGCTGTCTTGTAGCCGGCCACCGCCGACTGCGCGGCCTGCGTGTTGTTCGTGAGGGCGGCCGCCGCCTGGTCGTCGCCGGCCGCCCACGCGGCCAGGAAGGCCCGCGCGGTCTCCGCGGTCTCCTTCTCGGTGACGGGCCCGCTCGCCTTCTCCCCGGCGGAGGCGCTGCCGCTCATCGACCCCTTGGCGTCGCCGCCCCCGGCCCCTTCGTCTCCGACCAGGCTGTAGACCCCGTACGCGGTGCCGCCGACCATGGCGAGAAACACCCCGCCGACGATGGCACCCTTCGCTGCCCCGTTCATACGTCCCCTCCCCAGGAACCCCCGTTCTCTGAACATGTTCAAAGAACTCCTGGTGTGGACCTTACGCTGTGCGAGCGTGTCGCCACGCTGTTGTTTACCGGAACGGAATGTCGCACGCGTCACACGGCGAACACGGCGAACACGGCGAACGCGCTAGATCCAGGTGTCCAGCCACATGCGGCCGCGCCAGGAGTCCATCGGGAGGGTCTGGCCGGTGTAGATGGGCCAGAAGTAAATGAAGTTCCAGACGATCAGCAGGACCAGGACGCCCGCTCCGATCGCGCCCAGGGCGCGGCGGCGTTCGGTGGAGCCCGCCGGGCCCAGCAGGGCGCCGATCATCATCGCCACCGCCAGGCACAGGTACGGGACGAAGACCACCGCGTAGAAGTAGAAGATGGTCCGCTCCTGGTAGTTGAACCAGGGCAGCAGGCCGGCGCCCAGCGCGCACGCGATGGCGCCCGCCCGCCAGTCGCGGCGGAAGAACCACCGCCACAGCACGTACAGCAGCGCGAAGCAGCCCGCCCACCACAGCAGCGGGGTGCCCAGGGCCAGGACCTCGCGGGCGCACTTGCCCGCCTCGGTCGCCGGGCAGCCGTCGGTGCCGGGGGAGGGGGACTCGTAGAAGTAGGAGACGGGCCGGCCCAGGATCAGCCAGCTCCACGGGTTCGACTCGTAGGTGTGGCCCGAGGTCAGGCCCACGTGGAACTTGTAGACCTCGGTCTCGTAGTGCCACAGGCTGCGCAGCCACTCCGGGAGGAAGGACAGCGGGCTGTTCTGGTCGTACTTGGCGGCCCAGTCGCGGAAGTAGCCGCCCTTGCCGTTGTCCGGGCTCAGGATCCAGCCCGCCCAGGAGGCCAGGTACACGCCGATCGCCACCGGCACCGTCGACAGGAAGGCCGGCAGCGCGTCCCGGCGCAGCATCGCCGCGTACGGGGTGCCCGCGCCGGCGGTGCGGCGGGCGGCCGCGTCCCACAGCACGGTCAGCACGCCGAAGAAGGCCAGCACCACCAGGCCGTTCCACTTGGTGCCGAAGGCCAGTCCCAGGCAGACGCCGGCCAGCAGCCGGTACGGGCGCAGGCCCAGCCGCAGGTTCTGCGCGATGTCCCGGTCGGGGCGGGCCCGGCCCTCCTCGTCGAGCGGGAGCGCCGCCGCGAGCCGGGCGCGGGCCTTGTCGCGGTCGATGACCAGCGCCCCGAAGGCCGCCAGTACGAAGAACATGAGGACCAGGTCGAGGAGGGCCGTGCGGCTCATCACCAGGTGCAGGCCGTCCACCGCGAGCAGCGCGCCGGCCAGGCAGCCGAGGAACGTGGAGCGGAACAGCCGGCGGCCGATCCGGCACAGCATCAGCACCGACAGGGTGCCGAGCAGGGCCGTCATGAACCGCCAGCCGAAGGGATCGAAGCCGAACATCCACTCGCCGAGCCCGATCACCCATTTGCCGACCGGCGGGTGCACGACGTAGCCGGGGTCCAGAGGAAGCGGCACGGCGTCGGGATTCGCAAGAATCGACTTGTCGACATCCTTGGGCCAACTGGCTTCGTAGCCCTGGCGGATCGTCGCCCAGGCGTCCTTGGCGTAGTACGTCTCGTCGAATATCACCGCCTTCGGGCTGCCCAGGTGGACGAACCGCAGCACCCCGGCCACCAGCGTCACCAGCAGCGGCCCGGCCCACGCCATGAACCGCTGCCAGCTGTGCCGGCTCGCCTCCGGGACCCCGAGCGCCGTCCAGAGCTGCCCGGACGGGCGGGCGTACGGGGGCACCAGGCGGGTGCGGACATCGGCGGGCGGCGCGGTCGGCGCGTAGCCGAAGCCCCGCAGGCGGCGCAGCCAGGGGGACGGCTCGGGCGCGGAGTCGCCCGCGCCCGGCGGGACGGGCGGGGCCCCCGCGGGGCTGGGCGGCGGCGTCGCGGTACTGGTCACCGGGTCATCGTAGGGAACGCCCCTGTGGAGCCCCAGCCCCCACGTGGGTCGGGACGTGCGAAGTCGGTCCGGAGCGGGTGCGTCGCGCGGGACGGACGGGAGGGCCCGGAGCCGCGCCGGGACCGATGAGAAGATGGCGGGGTGACAGCTGAACAGGCCCGCGGTACCGAAGCCACCTCCCCGACCGACGGCGTGCTCGTCCTCGCCGGGACTCCCATCGGGGACCTCGCCGACGCCCCGCCCCGGCTCGGCGCCGAGCTGGAGCGGGCCGATGTGATCGCCGCGGAGGACACCCGGCGGCTGCGCCGGCTGACGCAGGGGCTCGGCGTGCACACCACCGGGCGGGTGCTGTCGTACTTCGAGGGCAACGAGTCCGCCCGGACCCCGGAGCTCGTCGAGGCCCTGGAGGCCGGCAAGCGGGTGCTGCTGGTGACGGACGCCGGGATGCCCTCGGTCTCCGACCCCGGCTACCGGCTGGTGGCCGCCGCCGTGGAGAAGGACCTCAAGGTCACGGCCGTGCCCGGGCCGTCGGCGGTGCTCACCGCGCTCGCGCTGTCCGGGCTGCCGGTGGACCGCTTCTGCTTCGAGGGGTTCCTGCCGCGCAAGGCGGGCGAACGCCTGGGCCGGCTGCGCGAGGTCGAGGGCGAGCGGCGCACGCTCGTCTACTTCGAGGCCCCGCACCGGCTCGACGACACCCTGGCGGCGATGGCCGAGGTGTTCGGGGCGGACCGGCGGGCCGCCGTCTGCCGCGAGCTGACCAAGACCTACGAGGAGGTCAAGCGCGGCGGGCTCGGCGCCCTCGCGCTGTGGGCGGCCGACGGGGTCCGCGGGGAGATCACCATCGTGGTCGAGGGCGCCCCGGCGGCCGTGCCGGGCGACGTGGACGCCGAGGAGCTGGTGCGGCGGGTGCGGGTGCGCGAGGAGGCGGGGGAGCGCCGCAAGGAGGCCATCGCCGCCGTCGCGGCGGAGGCAGGGCTACCCAAGCGCGAGGTCTTCGACGCGGTCGTCGCGGCAAAGAATGCGACTCGAAAGATGCCGTAGGTCGGTAAAGAGCCGGCCTGAAAAGCAAAGCTCAGACCGTGCACCGGCGTCTTTTGGCATGACTGGCCCAAAGACGGTCCAACACTGGACAGGGCCTGATGCGCTCCCGCCCGAAGAGGCGTCCACTGGCAATGGCACCAGTGGAACAAGAGGAGCTGGCATGAGTGAGATCGCAGACACCCCGGTACCCGCACCCCTGGCCGTATCGGACGCCGTATCCACACCTGCCGTACAGACCGTGCACGAGGCGTACTCCTTCGCGTGCATGAAGTGCGGGTACGGGTGGGAGCAGGCCTACGCGATAGAACACCACGTCGACGGCACGGGTCAGCCGTTCATCATGTACACGGTCAACGGCGAGCGGGTGCCCTCCCCGCTGTCCAATCCCACCTGCCTGAACTGCGGCGGGCACGTCGTACGGATCATGCGGGCGGGGCAGGTCTCCTCGGTGCTCGGCATGCTCGACCAGCTCTACCACCACCGCGTCGCACCCGGGATCGCCGGGCCGGTGCCGGCCGGCGCAGACGTCCCGCGGACCCCGAAGCCGCGCAGGACCGCACGGCTGCACGACGCCCCCGGGCCGGTCGCGGCCGACGCGCCGGAGCGGCGCCGGAGCTGGTTCTCCCGTCTGCTGGGGCGCCTGCGCCGGTCATAAGATCGGCCGTATGACACGCGATGACAAGACGGGGGCGAAGGACACGCCGCCACCGCTGCCCGAACCCCTCCGGGTGGCGGTGGCGGATTCGCACACCCACCTCGACATGCAGGCCGGCACGGTCGAGGAGGGCCTGGCCAAGGCGGCTTCGGTGGGGGTGACCACGGTCATCCAGGTGGGCTGCGACGTGAAGGGCTCGCGGTGGGCCGCCGAGACCGCCGCCGTCCACCCGAACGTCCACGCGGCGGTGGCCCTGCACCCGAACGAGGCCCCCCGGATCGTCCACGGCGATCCGGACGGCTGGTCCCGCCAGGGCGCGCGGTCCGGCGGCGGCGAGGCGGCCCTCGAAGCGGCCCTGGCCGAGATCGAGGCGCTGGCCGCGCTGGACCACGTCAAGGCGGTCGGCGAGACCGGACTGGACCACTTCCGCACCGGGCCGGAGGGGATGGCCGCGCAGGAGCGTTCCTTCCGGGCCCACATCGAGATCGCCAAGCGGCAGGGCAAGGCGCTGGTCATCCACGACCGCGACGCCCACGCGGACGTGCTGCGCGTGCTGCGGGAGGAGGGCGCGCCCGAGCGGACCGTCTTCCACTGCTACTCGGGCGACGCCGAGATGGCCCGCGAGTGCGCGGCCGCCGGGTACTACATGTCCTTCGCCGGAACCGTCACCTTCAAGAACGCCGCGCCGCTGCGCGAGGCCCTCGCGGTGGCCCCGCTGGAGCTGGTGCTGGTGGAGACCGACGCCCCGTACCTCACTCCGGCGCCCTACCGCGGACGGCCCAACGCGCCGTACCTCATTCCGCTGACGGTACGGGCGATGGCGGCGGTCCGCGGCATCGACGAGGACGCGATGGCCACCGCGCTGGCCGCCAACACGGCGCGCGCCTTCGACTACTGACACGACTGACACGCCTGTTCGTTCGACACGCTGCGTGGTCGAACGGCTTTGGTGCGTGACGGCCGCTCCCGCTAGGGTGCCGTGCCCGAACCAGCCGGGGCCGGACCAGTGGAGCGAGCGACGTGAGCGATACGCAGGGCAGTCACCGCCGTACCCCCTGGCCGGACCCCGCCCCGGCCGGCGCGCCCGGGGGGTCCACGGGGGCGGGGCCGGGGGCCGGAGCGGGGCCCGGCCGGGCCTTCGACGCCGGCTCCGGCCCGGGCTCAGGCTCCGGCTCCGGGGCCGATTCCGGATACAACTCAGGCCACGGCCACGGCCGCAGCCCTGGCCCCGGTCCCGGCCTCCGTCCCGGCTCCGGTCCCGCTCCCGCCCCCGGGTCCGAGGCCGGGGTGCCCGCTCCACGGGGTGGGGGTGAGGGGCGGCGGGCCGGGCGCCGGCGCAAGGGGGCCGACCGGGAACCCGCCGCGGTCCCCGCC